>CAVBOO010000034.1:0-7775 GCA_963597045.1 bacterium
ACATGTACGACGAGTTCGCCAAGACCGCCGAGGAGGAGGGCTTCCCCGAGCTTGCTGCCAAGTTCCGTGGCGTTGCCGCTATCGAGAAGATGCACGAGGAGCGCTACCGTGCGCTCCTGCATAATGTCGAGGCTCAGGAAGTCTTCAAGAAGTCCGAGGTCAAGGTGTGGGAATGCCGCAACTGCGGTCATATCGTCGTCGGCACCGAGGCTCCCGAGATCTGCCCCGTCTGCGCACATCCCCAGTCCTTCTTCGAGGTTCATGTCGAGAACTACTAAGGTTTATCGTTGCTTGTCGCCTGCGCCAACGCGCTGGTGACCTTAAGCGGTTCATAGCCTAAGGCCCGCGCCACGATGAAACGTGACGCGGGCCTTTTTCGTCGATTTGTGCGATGGCGCTAGTTGCGGGTGAGCTTGCGGTGGATGCGATGCGGTTTTGCCGCCTCGGCGCCCAGGCGCTCGATACGGTTCTTCTGGTAGTCGTCGAAGTTGCCCTCGAACCAGAACCAGTTGCCGGGGTTTTCGTCGGTGCCCTCCCAGGCAAGGATGTGCGTGGCGATGCGGTCGAGGAACCAGCGGTCATGGCTTACCACTACCGAGCAGCCGGGGAACTCGAGCAGCGCTTCTTCAAGGGCGGCCAAAGTTTCGGTGTCCAGGTCGTTGGTGGGCTCGTCGAGCAGAAGCAGGTTGCCGCCCTGCTTCAAGGTGAGTGCCAGGTTCAGGCGGTTGCGCTCGCCGCCGGAAAGAACGCCGGCGGGTTTTTGCTGATCGGAGCCCTTGAAGCCGAAGGATGCCACGTAGGCGCGGCTGGGAACCTCGGTTTCGCCCACCATCATGAAGTCGGTACCGCCTGATACGACCTCCCACAGCTTGGTGTCGGGGTCGATGCCCTCACGGTTCTGGTCGACGTAGCTGATCTTAACCGTTTCGCCCACCTCAAGCGTGCCCGAGGTCAAAGGCTCCAGACCGACGATGGTTTTGAACAACGTGGTTTTGCCGACGCCGTTGGGGCCGATAACGCCCACGATGCCGTTGCGGGGCAGCTGGAACGAAAGGTCGTCGATCAGCACGCGCCCGTCGAATTCCTTGTGCAGATGCTCGGCCACCAGCACCTTGTTGCCCAGGCGCGGGCCCACGGGAATGTGGATCTCGGAGTAGTCGACGTCTTTCGCGGCACGAGCCTCGGCCTCCATTTGCTCGTAGGCAGCCAGACGCGCCTTGCTCTTGGCCTGACGGGCCTTGGGGCTCGAGCGCACCCATTCAAGCTCGCGCTTCATCTTCTTGGCAAGCTTGGCCTGCTGCTGGCCCTGCGCCTCGATGCGTGCGGCCTTGGTCTCCAGATAGGTGGAGTAGTTGCCCTTGTAGGGGAACAGCTGCCCGCGGTCGACCTCGCAGATCCATTCGGCCACGTGGTCGAGGAAGTAGCGGTCGTGCGTGACGGCCAGCACGGCGCCGGGGTAGTTTTGCAGGAACTGCTCTAGCCACAGCACGGATTCGGCGTCCAGGTGGTTGGTGGGCTCGTCCAAGAGAAGCAGGTCGGGGGCTTCAAGCAGAAGGCGGCACAGAGCCACACGCCTACGCTCGCCGCCGGAAAGGACGTTCACGGGCATGTCGGGGTCGGGGCACTGCAGCGCGTCCATTGCTTGGGAAAGCTGGCTGTCTAAGTCCCAGCCGTTGGCGGCGTCGATGGCGTCTTGCAGCTTGCCCATTTCTTCCATCAGGGCGTCGAAGTCGGCGTCGGGCTCGGCCATCTCGGCGCCGATGGCGTTGAAGCGCTCGATCTTCGCCAGAATGTCGCCAAAGGCCATCTGCACGTTCTCGAGGACGGTTTTGTCTTCTTCCAGCGGCGGCTCCTGCATCAGGATGCCGACGGAGTAGCCGGGGGTGAGCTTGGCGTCGCCGTTGCTTACTTCCTCAAGGCCGGCCATGATCTTAAGCAGGGTCGATTTGCCCATGCCGTTGGGGCCCACGACACCGATTTTCGCGCCGGGGTAGAAGCTCAGCGTCACATCGTCCAAGATCACCTTGTCGCCGTGGGCCTTGCGAGCCTTGTACATTTGATAGATGAATTCTGCCATTAAGGGCACTCCTGTCCTTTGTGGGTCTATCGCCGCGCCGCTTGCCCACAGCCGAGCTTCGGCGTTGCGTTACCGGCCTGTTTCGCCAGTTTTTCGCTTGTGAATAAACAGATGGCATGCATTGTCTCATGTATCGCCCGCATGCGCTAATTGCTATACTCGCTTGATGAATCTGCACCTTTTGTCTGGCGAAAGAAGATGAGCTTCCATATGAAGGCGGTACTGGCAAAGCACTACGAACGGGTAGTTTGCGCCTGTTGTTTTCTATTCATCTTCGTCAACATCGGTTTGCCCAGCACCTCTTTTAACGTGTATCAAAGCTACATCGTCGCGACCCCGGGCGTGGGCGATACAGGTGGCTCCCTGGTGCTTGCATGCCGCACTTTTGTGTCGCTTATCTGCATGTTTTTGGTGGTTAAGTGGTATCAATTCTTCGACTGCCGCCTGGGTGTGGCCATTGCCTGCATGCTCACCTGCGCGGGCTTTGTGATCTATGGCTTTGCGGGGAATCTGTGGCAGTTCATGATCGGCGCGGTGGTCGCCGGCGCGGGTTACGGTTTGGGCGGCATGGTTTGCATGACCTTCCTGGTTGGGCGCTGGTTTGAAAGCAATGTGGGCACCGCGGTGGGCATTGCCTCCTGCGGCAGCGGCGTGGCTTCGATGCTTATGCCCGTCGTTGCACATGCGCTCATCGAGAACTTCTCCTTATCGGTTTCGTTTTGGGTTGAGGCGGGCATAGCCCTTGTCGTCGGCCTGCTGGTTGTTTTGCTTCTGCGCAACCGCCCTGAGGAAATGGGGCTGGAAAAGTACGTTAACCCGCATGAGCTTGAGGACGACAAGCCCCATGTCCATATGGGCGCTACGCGGCCTTTGAAGCCTATTGCGCATCACGCGATGTTCGTCGGCATGGTGTGCATCGGCTCCATCAGCATCGCGGGCTTCGGCTATCTGGGTATTCTTATGACTTCGTCGGGTTTTCCGGCTTTCTATTCAGCGATCATGCTTTCGGTTGCAGGCCTGGCGCTTACCATGGGCAAGTTCCTAACCGGTATCGTGTTCGATGCGGTGGGTACGCGCATGGGCTCGGCCATCTTTTTCGTCATGATGATCGCTGGATTGCTGATCTGCTGTTTTGCCGGTTTGCAGAACCAGGCGCTTACTGCTGTGGGAATGGTGCTGCTGGGCTTGGGCGCTGCTTTGGGCACGGTGGGCATCAGCGTGTGGTCGCTTGACCTTTCCACCACTATGGAGCGCGGCCGCCTGGTTAAGGACCTGCAGATTGCTTACAACTCGGGCGGCTTTTTGTTCAACCTGCTGCCTGGCGTTTTGATGGAGCTTACGGGCACTTACACGATTTCGTACGGCATTTTGACGGTGCTCGGCACCGTTGCCTTCGTCATCGTGATGATTATCTACCTGCAAAAGGGCCCTTCGGTGGTGGGGAACATTCGTCGTCGCTGACCGTTGTTGCTGACGGCTTGAGCGCCTTTGCTATTGGGCATGCTGGACAGGCTGGCTTCTTGGTCAGTTGAAATCCTCGAGTAGGTTATGCTCGCCGTTAGCCAAGTAGGGCGGGTTAAGTCGGGTAGGTTGAGTTGGGTAGGGCAAGCCAGGTAAAGGGGGCTTTAGCGCAGATGGCTGCTTCGCAGACGAACAACCAAAAGATAAAGCTTCTGGAGCTTTTGAAGATCCTCTTCGAGCAAACCGATGAGGAGCGCGGCCTTACCATGCCCCAGATCATTGAGGCGTTGGCCGAGCGGGGGATCGATGCCGAGCGCAAGGCAATCTATCGCGATTTGGCCGCGCTGGAAGCTTGCGGCTTCGAAGTGGAGCATTTGCGCACGTCGCCGGTGCAATATGCGCTGGTATCCCGGCCTTTCACGGAGGGCGAGCTGCGCTTGCTCGTCGATTCGGTGCAAAGTTCGCGTTTTTTGACAGAGGGCAAATCGGCCAGTTTGGTGCGCGCCATCAAGTCCCTTGCATCCAAACGCCAACGCGAGGATCTAAGTCATCGTTTGCATGTTGAGGGACGCATCAAGATGCAAAACGAATCGGTTTTCTATAACCTGGACGCCATTCAGCGGGCCCTGGCCAACCATAGGAAAATCAGCTTTCTGTACTTTCGCTACAACGTGAACAAAGAGCGCGAGCTGCGTCGCGAAGGCCGTCGTTACGAGGCGAGCCCTGTGCAGCTTACCTACGTCAACGATTGCTATTACCTC
This sequence comes from bacterium, assembly GCA_963597045.1. Taxonomy (GTDB): domain Bacteria; phylum Actinomycetota; class Coriobacteriia; order Coriobacteriales; family Eggerthellaceae; genus Anaerotardibacter. The sequence goes on from CAVBOO010000034.1 coordinate 4,300, forward strand.
ATTACCTACTCGGACAAGTACGAGGATTTCGCCAATTATCGCCTGGATCGCATGCTGGACATCGAGGTGCTGGACGAAAAGGCTGCGCGCAATTCGCAGATTGCGAATTTCGATTTGGAGGAATATTTCAACCGCTCGTTCGGCATGTACACGGGCGAGTCGGTATCGGCTTCCTTCATCGTGGACGAGCTTGCCATGGGTGCCGTGATCGATCGCTTCGGCTTCGACGTTGCGGTGTCGCCGGTGGACGCCGAGCATGCACGCGTGCACGCGGTGGTGATGGAATCGCCCACCTTCTTCGGTTGGCTCGCTGAGCGCGGCACGCACATGACCATCGAGCATCCTGCTACCCTGAAAAGCTCCTACCAAGAATACCTGCAGGGCATCCTGCAGGCCTACAGATAAAGGTTTAGCTGAATTTATCTGGCGAAAAGGAACCTCTCAAGGTGAGGTTCCTTGCGCTTTGTTGAATCGTGCTTTCGGAGTGCCTTTGCTCACTACGCCACGAGCGAATCCAAATGGCTCGGCTTTTGAACCTGACTGTGATCTAAATAAGACGACGCCTGTGGTCTGAATTAGGGCCGTAAGTTACTGTGAAATCTATTATTTACCTGGCATTATGGTTGCAAGGCGCCGCCCGTAGGGCTTGAGCGTTTTGGGCAATTGATTATCAGCTGGGCGACGCCTTCCCTTTTCTGGTTTCTGGTAGCTCGACTTGCGTTCTAGCTGTCGTTCGACAAATTAGTGTAGACCGCAGTATACGTTTTTGGGCATTATGGAAATCAAGCAAACAGATGAATTTAGACGGTAGCTCAAGAAGCTGAAAGACAAAGATGCTGCCATGCGTATTGCTTTCAGGCTCAGGCGTATCGAGCTTACGGGCAACTTGGGTGATGCAAAGCTTCTGTCTGGCGGTATCTTTGAGCTGCGTTTTGGTTTCGGACCAGGGTGCAGGGTTTATTTCACGATGAGGGGGCAGTCCGTTTTGCTTCTTCTTTCTGGTGGGGACAAATCTAGTCAGCGGGCAGACATAGCTAAAGCGAAAAAGCTCAATAGGAAGTATCTTGCAGGGGAGTGACGGGCATGAGAAGGGTTTCAGATTTCGACATACTCGAATATCTCGACAGCGAAGAAGCGATCGCCGCCTATTTAAACGCTGCACTTGAAGAGGGGGACGCCTCGATGCTCGGCGTGGCCTTGGGGGATATCGCTCGGGCAAAGGGAATGACCAGGCTTTCCAAAGAGACGGGCATAACCCGTGATGGCCTGTATAAGGCTCTTTCCCAAACAGGTAATCCTTCGTTCGGCCTGGTCCAAAGAGTTGTTGATGCATTGGGTTTGAAGATAGAGGTGACGCCTAAATCCCAGCCTTGATCTCGAGGGGGATGGTTTGGCGCTTGGGACTGCTTTCCAGTCGCCGCCTGGTGTTTAGGGCCGCCTACCCTGATGCGTTGTTGGGGCGCGGGGCCCGATCGGGGTCGGCTCTATCAAGGGCGTGCGTTTTCTCGAAGACGCTGCGACTCCAAAGGTTGAACCTCGAAAGCGTAAGCCTTGGCTAACTAAAAAATCATTCAACAAGCCTTTTCAAATGGTCTGCTCTTTTGCATAATGATGCTAGCGAGCTTAATAGGATTCATTACTGAAAAGGAGATCGCTATGTTGTTTATTTGCCCTGTTTGCGGTTACGTCGAAGAATACGATGGCGACGAGCTGCCCGCCGATTTCGTTTGCCCTGTTTGCAAGGTGCCCGGTTCCAAGTTTGTGAAGCAGGCTCCCGCAGAAGATGGCGGCGAGGACCTGGTGTGGGCTTCCGAGCATCGCATCGGTGTTGGCATGCTTGACGAGGTTCCCGCTGAGCTGCAGAGCTTCCTGCGCGCTGAGTACAACGGCGAGTGCTCTGAGGCCGGCATGTATCTGGCAATGGCGCGCGTCGCTTATCGCGAAGGCTACCCCGAGGTTGGCGCATACTACGAAACCGCCGCTTGGGAAGAGGCTGGTCATGCTGCTCGTTATGCCGAGTTCATCGGTGGCGAGATCGTGAGCGATTCCACCGAGGAGAACCTTAAGCGCCGCGTTGCCGCCGAAAACGGCGCCTGCAAGGCCAAGACCGACATGGCCAAGCTTGCCAAGCAGAAGAACCTCGACGCTCTGCACGACAGCATCCATGAGATGGCTCGTGACGAGGCTCGCCACGGTCAGGCTTTCCAGGGCCTGCTGAAGAGGTATTTCGGCTAGTTTGCGTCTAGGCAATATCTGGTTGCACAAATCTGCAGCCAATCTTAAGAAGCCCGGCTCCGTGCCGGGCTTCGTTTTTGCGCTTCTTCGTATTTGTTCCGATACGGGCATGGGGCACTCGGGCCCTTCGGCTAAGGTGACGCTCTCTTTGCGGGTGGAGATGGAGGGGAAAATGGAGTGCAAAATGGAGCGGAAACCCAAACGAGGCACGGAGTTTTTGAACCGTGGGCAAAATGACACTCGTTTACTATCTTTTTTCGACCCTTGGGGATTTTTTGCTTAGAAAAGCGAGCTGTCATTCCCCAAAATGTCACACACGAATGAGTAACGCATCGGGCCTGTCTTCGGCCGTCGGCGGGATTTGAATGAAGCGCGCCCCGCTTGCGATGTCGCGAGGTTCGCCTCGCGCCGAACCCGCTTAAAGAAGAGAAATCCTGGAGGTGGTTGCTGTGGCTCTAGATGCTGCGGAAGTTAAAGTTTTGAAACCAGACGTTCTTTCGCCCGCCGAGATCGAGGCCAAAGCTGAGGTTTTGGCTGTTGGTAAGGCCGGCATGAATGCGCTCACCATGTTCGTTCTGGCTATAGCGGCAGGCCTGTTCATCGGCTGCGGCGCAACCTTGTTCACTTTGGTTCAGGGCGACACCGATCTCCCCTTCGCCGTCAAGCGCGTGATGGGCGGCTCCTGCTTCTCGGTCGGCCTGATGCTGGTCGTCGTTTGCGGCTCCGAGCTGTTCACAGGCAACTGCTTGATGGTGTGCGGCTTGGGCAGCAGGAAAGTCAAGCTTCCCGGGGTGCTTCGCAACTGGGTGGTGGTTTGGATCGGCAACTTCGTCGGCTCGCTGCTTTTGGCTGTTGTCGTTTGCGGGTCGGCAATGGCAGCCATGAACAACGGTGCCGTGGGCGACGCCATGGTTGCCACCGCGGTTTCCAAGGTGACGCCCGACGCGTTCACCCTGTTCTGCAAGGCCATCATGTGCAACTTCCTTGTGTGCCTTGCTGTGTGGATGACTTTCGGCGCGCGCACCTTGGTCGACAAGATCGTGGCCTGCGTTATGCCTATCACCGCTTTCGTCGCCTGCGGCTTCGAACATAGCGTTGCCAACATGTTCTTCCTGTTCGAGGGCTGGTTTGCCAAGCTCATGGGCTACGGCGCCGGCGTTGCAAACGTCGGCTCGCTCGACTTAGGGCCCATTTTCTACAACCTGGGAATCGTCACCCTAGGCAATATCGTCGGCGGGTCG
>CAVBOO010000035.1:0-7660 GCA_963597045.1 bacterium
GCTTTTACCTGCCAGATCGTCGCGCAGAAAACCACCGACCCCACGGTCGCCTCCATCCTCATGAGCTTGGAGGCGGTGTTCGCCGCTTTGGGCGGATGGATTATCCTCGGCGAGGTCTTAGGGCCGATTGAGCTGGCGGGCTGCGTGCTCGTTTTCGCGGCGGTGCTTATGGCTCAGGTCCCCGATTTCATCGAAAACGCGCGCCGTAAAAAGCAAGTTTGACGTTAGGATTAAAAGGCTATGGCGGCTTGGCGTCTGCCTTGCCGAAGTGCTGATTTCGACCCTGAGAGGAGGGCCTTGTGATAGGAACGATCGTGAATACCTGCTGTATCCTTGTCGGGGTGACGATCGGTGGTCTTATCAAGCGTGGCCTTAAACCTTCTTATCAGGAAGCCGTTTTCACCGCTTTAGGTTTGGCGGTTGTGGGCATGGGCCTTAACGCCGTGGTTCAAAACATGCCCAACAGCCAGTACCCGGTTCTTTTCATTGCGGCCATGGCCATCGGTTGCGTCATTGGCACGGCCCTGGATTTGGAGGGGCGCTTCAATCGTGCGGTGTCCAAGCGTTCGAAGGGCGGCTCCGATTTCGCCAAGGGGCTCTCAACGGCCATCATGCTTTTCTGCATCGGCACGCTCTCCATTTTGGGGCCAATCAACAGCGCCTTGTACGGGGACGAAACCTATCTTTTCACCAACGCTATGCTCGACCTGGTTTCCTCGATGGTGCTTGGCGCGTCCTTCGGCTTCGGCATAGCTGCGGCTGCGGTGGTCCTGTTTTGCTGGCAGGGTGCCATCTATCTCTTGGCAAGCGTCCTTGCGCCCCTGATGAGCGGTGGCTTGATGTGCGAGATCGCAATCGTTGGCGGCCTGTTGATCATGGCAAGCGGAATCAACCTGCTTAAAATCAAGGAAATCTCGACGATGAACTTGCTGCCCGCCCTGTTCGTTCCGCCCGTGTGGTTTGCAATCGTCTATGCAACGGGCGGCTTGTGGGGCCTTCTTTAGCGGCTTCGGGCGCTTCCTGCTGCGCCGTCTGCCTTTTGCCCTTTCCCAGGCTTATCGAGCTTGGCGGGTTTTCTTGGCAGATTCCGCCTTGGTGAGCTTTTGGCGGATTTTGCCTAGGAACTCCGCTGAATGCAAGCCTCGTTTTTTGATCTTGGTTTATTTCAGGCTTTCAAGCTGGGTTTTGATACCCGAAGAGCAGATGCCTGGGGTTCTGTCTAGATGGACAACCTCGCGCCCATGGTCAAGGCACCATTGCTCGGCACGCTTGAAGCCTGCGTGTTTTTGATCGCCGCCGACAGCGAAAACGTCGAAGTCCACCTCGGGCATCAGGGCGTCCACGTCGCGGTAGGTGATTACCTCGTCCACCACTTTGAGTGATCCGACGATGTGCTTGCGCTGCTCGGTGGTGTAGAGGACGTTGGCATCGGGCTTGGTCTTAAGGATGCAGTCGCCATCTTGTACAGCGACGATTAGGTAATCGCCGAACTGCTTGGCATGCTCGAACAGGTTTAAATGACCCAGGTGGAAGTAGTCGAATACCCCGACGGTTAAAATTTTTTTCAAAACATGCCTCGCTTTTGGCGCGTGTAAATATTTCGTTTCAGTTTAGCAACAAAAGCACGTTCGACAAAATGGGCAAGCGCGCTCCTCTGCTTTGGCAGTCTTTGAAGGTCGGGCGGTTTCGGGTGCTTCCTGCTGCGCCCGACCTCTTGCCCTTGCCCGGGTTTATCGAGCTTGGCGGGTTTGAAAAGTCTACTGTGGGCTGTTCTTTTGTTTATGGGATGATGAAGTAAGCTTATTTCATTGATCGATAACAGTGATTTAGTAATATCTACGGTCTATCTGGGTTTTTGCCCTGTCGACTTTTCGCCATGTGCGGTCTGTCGATACCGCGGGGTCGGTTTTTAACGAAGGGGGCGCGCATGAGACTGATCTTCAAGAAATTAGCGGTGCTTCTGCTCGTTTTCGCCTTCATCGTTGCCGGCATCGTTGCTTACCTGGGCTATGCGTCTCAAAAGATATTCGAGGACAGCTCAAGCCACTTGCAAATCACTTATCAGCAGGTAAGCAACAACTTCACTTCGTTTTGCACCATCAACTGGTCATTCCTTGATAATTTTGAGGACGGGCTGCTGGAGGAGGGCTCAACGCTCAGCCCGAAAAAGGCGAAGTCCAAGTTCGCTCGCTTTAAAGAGCTTCAAGATGAGTATGGCTACAGCGAGCTGTATCTGTTCAATGAGAGCTCCGACTTTACTACAGTCGCTGGACGTCACGGCGCTGCGCAAAGCATAAAGGGTGTGTTCGACGACATGTTCGACTCGAACAAGCCTGTGGTGGCTAGTTACATATCGAGCGACAATATTCGAAAAGTCGTGTTCGCGCGCCCGTTGGAGACCTCGGTCAAAATCAGTGGCAAGAAATATACGGGCATCGCCGTTTGCTACGAGAACAGCTACATCGAAAGCCGCATCGTTGGCGAGGTTGGCAACGATTATAGCGACTGCTACCTGGTGAAACCCGATGGGCAGGTCGTTCTCTCGTTGCAGCCTAAAACGGTCCTGACGGATTTCGTTGCCAATTTCCTGGATTACATGGAGCCCGATGCCGATTCCTTCGAATACGGCAGCTTCGAAGATTTGAAGGCGAACCTGTCGAAGGGTGAAAGCGGTTCTGCTCTTTGTCGACATAATGGCGTGTCGTTGTACGTGGTCAATCAGCCTGTTAGCTTGAACGGGTGGAGCCTTGTTGCTGTGATCAAGGCCGATAGTGCAGATGCCGCCCTGAAGGAGCTGCAGCTTGTCACCGGTATGCTCGCCGGGTTTGTGGCGGTGGTGCTCTTTGTTTTTCTGTCGGTCGTCTTTTTTCTTCGATCGAAAGAGCGTCTGGATGCTGAAAAGCTGCAGCGCAAAATAGCCGAACACGAAAGCAAGCTGATTAACCAGCTTTTCGATGGCATGACTTGCGTTGTGGATCGTTTTTCCAGCGCCAATCTTGAAACGGGTGCTTACGAATATCACGAACGCGTGAAGAGCAAGGTCGACTATCCTCGCAAGGGTTCGTACCGGGATTTGCTTCGCTTGATTTCGGATACTTACGTGATCCTGTCTGATACCGAAAACATTAAGTTCACCCAGGTTCTGGCTCCGGAAAACGTGAGGAAGGCTCTGCAGAAGCCCGGCGACATCATGCGTATCGAGTACGGCGACCGCACCGGTTCCGAGTACAAACTTATGAGCGTGGTTCCAGTTTCGTGGAACAACGAAGGCAAGCTTGTCGAATTCATGATGATCGCTCAGGACATAGGCAAGAAGATCGAGCTCGAGAAGGCGGCGAACACCGATGGCCTTACCGGCCTGTTCAACGAGCGCTGCTTCAGTGCCATCCTGCATCGCAAAGAGGAACTTGGCGAGCCTTTCACGCTGTGCTATCTCGACCTTGATCGCTTCAAGCCCGTCAATGATATTTACGGTCATGATATGGGTGACAAGCTCTTAAGGCAGGTCGCGCAACGCATCCTTGAGTGCATTCGCGATAAGGATTATGCCTTCCGCATTGGCGGCGATGAGTTTTGCCTGGTTATCAGCGCGGCTTTTTCCGATGAGGAGTCGTCGTCCTTCGTTGGGCGTTTAAGGGATGCCCTCTCCAAACCCTATGTAATCGATGGCGTCGAGCTGGACGTGGGGGCAAGCTGCGCCTATGCGCGATACCCCGAGGAGGGCTCCGACCCTGGTGCCGTTCGCAAGCTTGCCGATGCGCGCATGTACGAGGACAAGAAACGCCGCGCAGCTAATAGGTAGGGTCACCGGCGGCTAGAGCTTTTTCTTAAAGCACGAACAGGATGATGGACAGGAACTGGCAGATGGAGCCTGCCAGCACCCACAGATGGAAAACCGAATGCATGTAGCGGATGCTCTTCGTGCGCAAGTAGAAGAGCGCTCCTACGGTGTAGCACACGCCGCCCGCCAGCAGCAGCCAGAAGCCGGCAGGGGCCAGAAGCTCGAAGAGCTGCGGGATGAACATGAGGATCGACCAGCCCAAAAGCACGTAGGCTAAGGCCGAGACCCAGCGCGGCTTATTGCGCCAGAAAACTTCCATGAACAGGCCGGCGATGGCAACCACCCAGACGAATATCGCCAGATAGTAGCCGCCTTGGCTGGCCAGGGTGATAAGGCAGTAGGGCAAATAGCATGCTGCGATGTAGATGAAGATGAACGAGTGGTCGAACACGCGCATCACGCGCTTGCCCTTCGAGGGCGGCACGATGTGGTACACCGTGGAAAAGGTGTATTCAAGGAGCATGCAGATGCTGTACACCAGCGCAGCAAACAGATGGAACCCTGCTCCGTGGGATACGGCGGTGACCACGCACAGGGGAATGGCCGCTATCGAGAGCAGGATGCCCACGCCGTGGCTGATGGAGTTGAAAATCTCCTCGCCGGTGGTGTAGTCACGCGGTTGCTGGGGCTTTTTCTTTTGCTTACGCGGCTTTTTCGGGCTCAGGGAACCCGAGATTTTTTTGTTCGTGCATTTTTCGCTTGTTTCGCAGGCGTTCATGCTGTTTGCTGTTGCCTTGATTGCATTTGCTGCCATGGGCCCCTCCTATGCAGCTTTTGGGTTTTCTTGGCGTGGGTTTGCTCGGGCTCGCCTTCGCGGCTTATGGTCTGCCCCGATGCGTTTTGGCTGAATAGTGGCAATTGCGCGACGGCTGTTGAGCGGTGCAGCTTTAGGGTTTTGCTTTTCGGTTGTTTAGCTTGCTTTAGTGTAGCGCGTCTTGTGCATGCGGTCGTTATCGTGCTCCATTTCAACAGATAGCATATAGGTCTAGTTTCGGGTGTCCCGCGAAGGTCCCACCTAAAAGATTTCTGCTCCCTATAATCGCTTCTATGAAATACGAACACTTGTACGTGTTAGGAGCAGAGCATGAGTAACGAACGTGAATACATAGCCACCTTGCAAGAGCTTGATTTCGAGCAGCTGATCTTGGAGAAAGAGGATCTTGTGGGCAGCTTGTTTGATCTTGAGTGGAACATCCGGGAATGTGCTTGCCCGGATTCGACGACCCAGCAGTCGTGTGATCTGCTTGAGTACGCGCGCACCTTGAGGAGGCTTTCCGTCTTGAGTCAGCATATGTCCGGGCGCACCGTCGAGCTTGCCGAAGAATGGAGGATGCACGCTTAATCGCTCGAATCTTGACGTTGCGATGCATGGGCTCTGAGCTCGTGATGCTTGCCCTGGTTATAGGTGATTTTCATATGGCATGACTGCTTCAAGCTAGCGATATCTTGCGAATAGAGACGCTCAACGCGGCTCTGCGGAATGCTCGGTTTCGTTGTGGCATGTGGCGCTTTGCGGTACCTTTCTATAGGTGCGCCCAAACATGAGGCGTGCATGAAGCAAGGAGATCTTAATGTCAGCTCAAACCATGACGCCTACTCAGGAACACCTGTTCAAGCTTCTGCTTGAGATTGATGATATCTGCAAGCGCCATGACATTGAGTACTTTTTGGACTCGGGCACGATTCTTGGCGCAGTGCGTCATGGGGGTTTTCTTCCCTGGGACGACGACTTGGATATCGTGATGACCGAGCCCAATTACGACAAGTTCGTCGAGGCTTGCCAGGCTGAGCTCGATCCTAAGACTCGGTTCTACTGCGACAATCGTCTTAACCGCGAATACCCTACGGTTTTCGGTCACTACATCGACACTACTTGCTGCCGCTTAACCGATCGCACTCCGTTCTGGGATTACCACTGCGGTCAGACCATTGATGTTTTCTGCCTGGTAGAGCTCCCCGGCGACCTGGAGGAAAATCGTCGGATCTCCAACCTGTATTTTGCTTACGACGAGTATGTCAATCAAAGCTTCAATCATTACAAGCGCAAGACTGAGGAAATCAACAAAATCTATCACGAGCTTTACGAGCGCGAGAAGCAAATCGGTCGCGAAGCGGTGCTCGAAGAGTGCGAAAGCCAGATTTTCGGGCATCATTACGAGGATTGCACCATGCTCATGCTCACCAGTGCGCACATGCACTGGAACAGCTTCCTGCCCAAGAGCATTTACGACAGCTCGCGCATGGTTGAATGGAATGGCCGTGAATTCCGTATTCCGGGCGATTGGTACACCCTCATGACCATCGACTACGGTGATAACTTCTGGCAGATACCGCGTGACGTTCGTGTTCACTCCCAGATGTCGCACACGGGCTACCCGGTGCAAGCCTATATCGATGATTTCATGGCCGCCACTAACAAAAAGGATCTTCTGGCCGAACGCCTGAAGATGAAAAATCTCGGTTTCGAGAGCGGCCTTAGGACTACACGCCTCAACAAGCCTATTTTTGAGGCCCTTGGCGTGCAGATGTGCGCGGAATTGGACGAGCGTCTTAAGGAGTCCGATAAGGGCTTGATGGAGCTGGTCCATGAAAACACCCTTGAGGCGGCAGATGAGTTGGAAAAATTGCTGGGTGATTACTTTACCAAGCAAACTCATTCCACCATCTATTACTGGCGCAGCCATTTCGGCCATTCCGATGCTGCCGATTGCGCCATCTTGCAGGTGCTCCTTTTGAAGTACGGAAACATCCAGAAGATGATCCTTTTGATGCAGGTGCGCTTGCAGAATGGCCTTGCCATCACTGACGAGATGCAGCGAATCGTGGATGCCGGTATGCATTTTCGACGCATGAAAAAGCGTTGGTACTACAAAGAGCTTGCGCAAGGTTGTACCGAGGAGCAGTGGGTTTGGAACAATCTTCCCCACTCCGAGGAAGTGCGCGTATGGCATGCTCTCTACAACTTCTACGGGCGTTGCTTGGGCGGTACGGAGCCTGGCAGCCTTGTTCAAGGCGCGTCAAATGGTGCCGGTCAAGGCGGCTATGTTGCCCAAGGCGAGCTTGATGCCGTGGGTCAAAACGAGTTTGTCGCCCAGGGCGAGCAGCGCGGTGTCTCTCTTGAGGCTTGCCTTGCCGAGGCTGAGGCTCTCCACCAGGAGTTCCCTGAAAACGACCTTGTTGCCAAGCTGCTTGCGGACATTTTTGCCAAGCAGGGACAGCTTGAGAAATCGCTTCAGTTGATGATTGAGCTGGAGCCTGTAACCAAAAACGGCTTCATCTTGAAGGACGTACGTGCGGCCCTTGAGGCTACTCCTCAAGCGGAGCTTGCTTCTGCTAAGAGGGCGCTTGAAGAGGCCAAGGCTGCTGAGGCAACTCCGAAAAAGAAAAAGAAGAAAAAGAAAGCCCCGCGTTTCAGGCAGATCCAGGACCACCTTATCGCCATGGCTAAAGAGCTCGACCAAACGTGCAAGGAGCTCAAAGTTCCTTACGCTCTTTGCACGCATGAAGTAGCTTGGTCTAAGAAACGCAAAGGATTCTACGGTACGCAGTATGGCATCCACGTCATGATGCGCGCTCCCCACGCCTTAAAGGTCAAGGCAGCACTGCAGGCGAAGGCCTACCCCAATCGAGCTTTCGAGGATTTGTCCACAAACCCGGAGTTGCCCTTCAACCATATTCGCTACGTCGATACTTCCACCACGATTATGGACATGAGCGAGGACTCCAATAGTCAGGTTCTCTACCAGGCGCTTGGGGCGGCCATCACCATTCATCCGCTCTACACCTGCCGACCTGACGTGGTCCATCGCCGTATAGAGT
>CAVBOO010000036.1:0-7636 GCA_963597045.1 bacterium
ATCCCCAACTGCTCGCTCAGCCAATAGGTGATCTTGTTATGCAGCTGGGAATTGTCGTAGTAGTTCGCGATCAAGGTCCAGTGCTTGCTTTTGCCCATGCCCAGCAAGCCGGCTTTATTCTCGAGCTTCACCTTATAGGGCCTGTGCGTTGTATTTGCTCCCCAGGTCGAATTGCCACGGCCACGCACATAGTCAAGCTCGTAGCTCTGGCTTTCCTCGTGCTTGCCAGTGTATTCGCTGGTCCAACTATCTGGAACGTTCACATCGATGCTTCCGTAGCACTCCACACTATGGTCGTCGGAGGAATTCATGTCGGCAACGGTATGGCCCTTGGATTCCTTGATGTTGAAATTAATGACCGGCACCGAAAACTTCATGAACTCAAAGCTCTTGAGCAGAATCTGCTGCGTTTCGCTCGAGCCTTCCTTTCCCGTATCAAGGATCTTGAAGGAAACGCTATGCTCGCCGGTGATACCCTTCTTGCTTATGTCGAGGCAGTAATCTTCCGTGCCCGGATCCCAATTGCCGCTCTTTTTCTGAGTGCTCAGTTCAAAGGTGCTCAAAAGCTCATCGTCAAGATAACAGGCAAGCTTCGCGCTCGTCTTGCGGGCGGTTATCGCCTGGACGCGAATGCGGCTAACCACTTCCTCGTCATCGAAGTTGAACCTCTTTGTGACCCCGATGCCGTCGGAGGCAAGCGCATCGGCGGGACCGCTTATCAGCAATCCGTTGGTGTCGTCGTCGATGGCCACGGTTTCGGCGTTGGTGCCTTCAGGCAGTTCAAGCTTGCCGGCATCATAGAGGCTCGCAAAATCTTGATTCTCGTAATCGCCAGCCTCGGCGGACTCGCCCGCGCCGTCCGTGCCCTGATCGGCATTGTTCACGTCGTCCGTGCCTTGACTGGTGTTGCCCGCGTTTTGACCGTCATCGCCTAAGCCGCTGCCGTCAACGGTATCGCTTGGCAAATCCGCATCGCCCGTCCCCTCCGCCGATGCCGTGGTAGGAACCACAAAGCACAGCGTGGAAATAAGCATGATGCTTAAAAACGTGCGCAGCATGCAATCAGGCAAATTCTTACGTTCTTCCATTGTTTCCACCCAAATCCAAGTAGCGCATGGCGCTCTCCCTGTTGGCGTCCATGCCTCGATTTTTACAAGATACCTTGCAAAGGCCAAAAGCCAAAATTGCTTTACCTTCTTTTTGCAAACCGCCAGAAGGCGCAAAGATTTGCAAATTACAGATTTTCGGACTTAAGCGGCATAAAGCTATTTTCGTAGAAAACTCAAAGCGGCCAGAATGCCTTCCTTGCAAAAAATCCCAGCCCCGGTTTTGCAGCTTCAACACTGCGAAACCAAGGCTGGGATAAATAAAATCTAGAATCTGCCGAAGGGCTACTCGAAATCGTACAGGTCTTTGGTGGCCTGCATAAAATCCTGATAGACCTCTTCAAGGATGGAATCGTCCAGAGGAAGCTCGAAACCGGTTGGGCACTCCTCCTCGTCGAACTCGGTGGCCTCCAAGATCACGATCTCGCCGGAGTCCCCCGTGCCCTGCTCTTGCCCCTGCGCAACAGGGAAGAAGCAGGCGTACTGGCGATCTTGATGAATGACGATCCCCAGGAACTCCAGATAGGTCAAATCGCCCTTGGCGTCCTCAAACGTGAACACCATGCCCTCTTCGACGGGAGGACAGAAGTTAGGTGCAGAACCTTCGCGCATGATACCTCCTATTTCTTCTTGCGACGATAACGCGGACGGCCGGTATCGGGAGCCTTCTGCTTGGGCTTGAACTTCTTCTCGGCCTCGGTGGAAGAATCGAGCGACCCGCCATCTGTTGCCTTTGCTTCGTCCTTGCCTGCTTCATCACCTGCTGCTGAAGTTGCAGCCTTGACGGAAGCGCTCGCTGCAGCCGAAGCGCCAGGAGCGCTCAGAGCCAGGACAGGCGTGCTTGCAAAGGTGAAAATCTCGACTGCATCGCCCAACTTGCGACGAAGCTTGGCGAAGACTTCCTCGCGGGACTTCCAGATACAGAACAAAGGCGTTGCAACGCAGATGGAAGAATAGGAGCCGGAGACCAAACCGATGACCATTGCGAACGCGAAGTCCTGCAGAGTCTCGCCGCCGAACAGGCACATTGCAATAACCGGAACGAGAGAGGTGGTCGTGGTGTTGATCGTACGGATGAAGACCTGGTTGATGGAATGGTTGGCCATCGACAGGAAGGTGGTCTTGACCCTGGATTCCTTCATGTTCTCGTTGATGCGGTGGAAAACAACGACGGTGTCGTAGAGCGAGTAACCAAGAATGGTAAGAAGGGCCGCAACGGTGTTAGGCGTGATTTCGCGCCCGACCAGTGCGTAAATACCCACCACGATGATGAGGTCGTGCAGCAAAGCGATGACGGCCATAACGCCCATCTTGTACTCGAACCTAACTGCGATGTAACAGATGATCAGGAACAGCGAAACGATGAAGGCGATCAGAGACGAGTTGATAACGCTCGCGCCCCAGTCAGGACCGATGGTGCTCACCTGATAGGAATTCGTGGACAGGCCAAGCGAGCTGGCAACGGACTGAGCATGCGAAGCAGCATCCTCGGCGGAAGTGGTGGTGGTGCGGATCAAGAAACCGCTCGCGCCATTGGATTCCGTGGTCTGGATAACGGCATCGGCCTCGCCCACCTTTTCGAAAGCGGAGCGCATCTGATCGGCGGTGACATCGCCGGTGTCGCTGAAGGTGATCGAGGTGCCGCCGACGAACTCGATGCCGAAGTCGACGCCCTTCACGCCCACCACAAGGAAGGAAAGAACGATCAAGCATGCAGAGAAGGTGAGCAGATATTTGCGCGCACCCATGAAGTTGATGTCCTTCTTGATGAAGCGACCCTTAACCGCTTTGAAGTGCTCCGCAACCTGGGAAACCATGGAGGGCTCGGGGTTGGGGGTATTCTGCAGCTCGGTGAGCTCGGCGTAAACGGGGGCTGCCTTCTCGCAGTCCTTGACCCCCCAGAAGCCGGGATGCTTGGCGATGGAAATAGGAGCAAGCAGGCGAACCAAAGGCGCCTTGAGGATTAGCATCATGACGATGTCGCAGATGATGCCCAGGGCAAGGGTCATGCCGAAGCCCTTGACCGAAGCACTCGCCAAGAAGAACAAGGTAAGTGCGGAAACAAGCGTGACCAAGTCGGCGTCGATGGAGGTCAGGATACCGTGGCGAACGCCGGTAACGGAAGCGGCGCGTACGCTGCGACCCATGCGGATCTCCTCGCGGAAGCGCTCCAAAACCAGAATGGAGGAGTCGGCAGCCATGCCGATTGTCAATACGACACCGGCCAAGCCTGCGAGGGACAAGCTGAACAAGCCCAGTGACGACAGCAAGCCAAGCAAGCCCATGTAGAGGACCGCGAACACAGCCATCGCGGCAGCCGTCAGCAAGCCCAAGCCATGGTAGAAGAACAAGAGATAGAGGATAACCAAGATCAAGCCGATGAGTGCGACAAGAACGCCGGTAGCCAATGCGTCCTGGCCGAGGGTGGGACCAACGACCTGGCTTTGCTCGTACTTGAAGCTCACGGGCAGCGAGCCGGACTCGAGAACGGTCTGCAAAGCCTGAGCTTCCTTCAAGGTGTAGTTGCCGGTGATGGAAACCTCGCCGCCGGTGATCTCGGACTGGACAGCAGGCGCGCTTTGAATCTGGCCGTCGAGGATGATGACGATCTGGCCTTTATCGGATGCAAGCTCCTTGGTGGCCTCGGCGAAAGCCTTGGTGCCCTCGGAGTCGAGCTTGATGTTAACGGCGTAGTCGGTGCCGGTCTCGGAAGCGCGATCAACGCTGACGCTCGTGATGTTCTCGCCGGTGATCAGCGGGGTGTAGCTACCCTTGACGTCGGCATACGTGGTCTGAGAGCCCTGGAAGGAATTGCCGAAATCATCGGTGAAGGTCTGCTGGCTCGCATAGGTGCCGTTTGAGATCGCGGTCTTGTCCTCGTCGTTGGTGAACGAGTCGGCGCGAGCGAACTCGAGCACGCCCGTCTTGCCGATGGTGTTCAGGGCGGTTTCCGCATCGGTCATGCCAGGGATCTGAACCAGGATCTGGTTGTTGCCCTGAACCTGCACAACCGCCTCGGAGGCACCGAGCGCGTTAACGCGGCTCTCGATGACCGAGCGGGACTTCTCAAGGTCTTCGGAGGAAATATCGGAACCATCGGTGGTATTGGCCGAAAGAACGACCGACAAGCCGCCCTGAACGTCCAGACCCTGGTTGATCTTCTCTTGAGGGGGGATGAAGGCGAAGCATGCGCCGATAACGAGCAGGGTGGTGAGGATGATCAGCCACACATTGCGACGGTTCGGGTTTTTGACCCTGCTCTTCTTCTTGGCAGCGCGGCGTGCGTTTTCCTTGGCAATGCTGACGGAGCGCTCATGCTTGTCGGCTTTCTTCTGAGCCTTTGCGCGCTCTTTGCGCTGACCCTTCAAAACCTTGGCAGCAGCCTTCTCCTCGCGCGTGCGCTTAGGAGCCTTGGCTTTCTTGTCGACCTTGCCACGAGCTTTGAACTTGGGAGCGGGGGCTTCCTCGGCTTCGCTGGCTGCAGAATCTTCTGCGCCCTCAGCTGCAGCATCGGACTCGGAGTCCTTCTCGCTCGAAGCTTCGTTAGAGGGCGAATCGGCTTTCGCCGTCTTATCTGCCTCGGGATTTTCCGCCTTGTCGTCTTGGGTCTGGCCTTTGTCGGACTCGAGCTCAGACGAAGCGTTCTCGGGCTCGTCTGCGACGACTTCAGGCTCTTGCTTTAGAGCCTCGTCCTCGCCCGATGTTTGCTCGTTATTTTCTTCAGACATACGCTCCCCTATTGGAATCGCTTTCATTACCCAAATAAACAAAGCAGCGCGCTTTGCCCGCTGGTAAGGGCAAAAGGACGCACTACGCGAATATGCAATTGTTCATAATACCGCGAAAAAGGGCTGTTTCTATCAGTAATCGTTTGCTGCAGGGGAATTCATCCAATCACAATAGAATTCCTCGAAAGTGCCTGTATGGATAGCCGCACGGGCATCGTCCATAAGGTGCAGCAGGAAATACAGGTTGTGGATCGAAAGAAGGATACCGCCGAGCATTTCCTTTTGCTTGACCAGGTGACGGATATAGGCGCGCGAATGCTTTTGGCAAACAGGGCAAGAGCATTCCGGGTCAAGAGGACCGAAATCGCGCGCGAACTTCGCGTTCGTCATGTTCATACGGCCGGCATGACTGAAGGCCGTGCCCATGCGAGCCGTACGAGTGGGAAGAACGCAATCGAACATGTCGACGCCCTCATGCACCGCACGCATCAAAGTGGTTGGGTTGCCGACGCCCATAAGATAGCGAGGCTTGTCCTCGGGCAAAGCGCGCGCAACCGTGCCGAGCGTCTGGAACATGAGCTCGTGGGGCTCGCCGACCGAGTAACCGCCGATTCCATAGCCGCCAAAGGCTTGACCACCCCGGGCAAGCGAATCGTCGTTGATTCGCATCAAGCGCCCAACCGACTTTAGGCGCAGATCAAGGTGCATACCTCCCTGCACAATGCCGAAAAGCGTTTGATCGGTGCGGGTATGGGCCGCAAGACAACGCTCGGCCCACGCAGCCGAAAGATCGACCGCGTGCTCGACAAAGCTCTTCTCGGCGGGATACGGCGTACATTGATCGAGCTGCATCACGATATCGGCACCTAGCTTCTGCTGGATGTCCATATTCTCTTCGGGCGTCCAATAATGGCGAGAACCGTCGTAGATGCTCTGAAGCTTGACGCCGTTGGGGTCGAGCTTCAAGGTCTTGGCCAGGCTGAACACCTGAAAACCACCGGAATCGGTAAGGATGGGCCCGTCGTAGGCCATGAAGGAATGTAGGCCGCCAGCCTCGGCAATAAGGTCGGCGCCAGGACGCATTGCCAGGTGATACGTGTTGGAAAGGATAACCTGCGCGCCTATTTCCTTTAGGGTTTCCGGACGAACGCCTTTAACGGTTGCGCACGTGCCAACAGGCATGAACAGGGGCGTCTCAAAAGACCCATGCGCGGTTTCATACACACCTGCACGGGCATGGCCGCAGCTCGCCTTAAGCTCGTAATCGAACAAAGCCACGAACTATTCCTCTTCGTCCTGGAATTCGGTGCCCATTTCGAGCAAGCTCATGAAATCGAGTTCATGGGGCTCGCAGTCGGGCAGGGATTCGGCGAACTTGACGAAATCGTCGAAGGAGCCGTGGCGAACCTGCGATAAATCGTAATCGATGGGATCGATCATCATGTCTGTCACCAGGAATGCATCGCAACCAAGCTCCATGGCCGCCAGATCCTCGGAAGTGTTGTTGCCCACCATCAAAACATCCTCGCCCTTAAGCCCGGCGTAGGAAAGGTTCTCCTGGTAGTAATCAAGGCTCGGCTTGACGTGGGACGAATTGCTGTACGTGGTCATGCGCTCGAAATCGTCCTCGTTAAGCCCAACCCACCCGATGCGCTCGCGAACGGCGGTGGTGGGGAAAATGGGCATGGTGGTGAGGTAGAGGGGGTAGCCCTTCTTGCGAAGAAGCTTGACCACGTAAGCGGCCTGCGGGAAAGGAGCCAAATCGGCAGCAATGTCGTTGTAAGGACCGCGGTAGAACTCGTACATCTTGGGTTCCATGAGCTCCTGGCTCAAACCGGTGTCCTTTTCGAAGGCCTCCCAAAAAGCCTCCTTGTTGGTAAGACCCTCGTGCTCGTCGCACATGACAGCCGTTGAGGTAAACACCTTCTTCACCAAACCCTGAGGGTCGTCAAAGCCCTCCTCGGCAAAGAATTTACCCAGCTGAACACCATATTTTTTAAGGAAATTGTCGATGTCCATGGGAAGCAGGGTTCCATCGAGATCGAAAAATATGGCCTGGTACGATCGGTCTTCCATCAATCACCTTTCACGAGGCTGATAAAACCGGACAAGCCCTTTGAGCTAAAGCGCACTTTTGAAAACCTCGGCTTGGTTTCCAGGGCCGCCGCGCAAATTCAAAAGAAAAAGCGCATTTGACCTGCAGCTTGTCCGCCGCCTGGGCTCACATGAGCTCGGCGTGGGGAACGAGCCTGGGCTAGACTCCTTCCATAGTGTGTGATGGTACTATATGTTTCCTAAACTATGGCTGATAAATTAAGTTCAAATCGAAAGGAGCATCAACCGAACCATGAAGCTCTTGCTGCATGCCTGCTGCGGTCCCTGCTCCTTAGAGCCCTATCGCCTGCTCGCTGAAGAAGGCCACGACATCACGATCTTCTTCAGCAACGCCAACATCGAGCCTGCCGAAGAGTATCGGCAGCGCTTGGACACGCTGCTCGCGTGGGCGCATGCCAACGAAATCCCCGTTGTGAGCGACAGCTGGGACAACGGCGAATGGGAAGCGCGCATAAATAAAGCCTGGAGTCCCGGCGACCCTCGTACGCGCAGATGCCGAGCCTGCTACCGTTTCAGGCTCGAGCGCGCCGCCGCATATGCCCACAAGCGCGACTTTGATGCGCTTGGCACCACCTTGGCGGTAAGCCCCTATCAGCTCTTCGAGGTTTGCGGCGAAGAACTGAGTGAAGCCTGCGCCGCCTTCCCAGGCCTTATCCCCATCCATAACGACTACCGCCCCTACTATTC
>CAVBOO010000037.1:0-7596 GCA_963597045.1 bacterium
ATAGCTCCTGAAGTTGCGAAGCCTCAGCTCCCTGACGGTCAACCCCATGATTCGCCTATACGCGAACAGGCATAATCAGGTAAAGGAAGTCTTCCTCGGTTGAACGAAGAATGCCAGGCTTCATGCTTCCTGCCAAATCAATGTAGACCTTGTCGCTCTTAACGGAAGCCAAGCCATCGAGCAGGAACTGATGATTGAAAGCGATCGAGACCGAATCGCCCTCGACGCTGCCCTCAAGGGCTTCCTGAGCGTTGCCCACATCTTGCGAGCTGGTCATACAGGTGATAACCCCGGCATCAGCGTCAACGCTTAGCTGAACAGGTGAAATTTTATTGCTCAGAAGCGCAACACGCTTGACTGCAGCCATAAGGGACTGAACGTCGACCTTAACCCTGGTGGTACGCTCCCCTCCGATAAGCTGACGGTAGTTGGGGAAGGTGCCCTCGATACGACGATTAATGAATGTGGTGCCGCGATAGCTGACGATAACCTGGTTTTCGCTTAGAGCGATATGAATTGGGTCGGATGAATTAGGAAGCGAAGCGATCTCGCTTAGGAAAGGACCGGCGACAACGGCTTCAAAATCGTTGCCGGATTCTTCAAGCGTCGTGGAGGCAACGGCCAAACGATAGGAGTCGGTTGCTACCATCTTCAGCTCGTTGCCCGACTGGCTAATAAGGACGCCGGTAAGAATCGCCCTCGTTTCGTCTTTGGAAACGTCTTTTGCAACCGATTTGACCATGCTTCCGAACACATTGAAGGGGAAGCTTGCCTCCTGTTCGGCTTGAACATCCGGGAATGAAGGGAAATCGGTGGGGTTGAGGGTCTTTAACGCAAAGGTTGTCGAGCCGCAGAAGACATTCATGCCGGAATCGGTTGTTTCGATGGTTACCGCCTGGTCAGGAAGCGTTTTAACGATGTCAGTCAAAAGCTTTGCGGGAGCCACGGTTTCACCAGGCTCGTCAACTAGAGCGGGGACGGCCAAGCGAATGGAGAGCTCTAAGTCGGTGGTCTGAAGTATCAACTCGGCGTTTTCAACCATAAGGTATACGCCCGCAAGGATGGGAAGCGTCGAGCGCGTTGAGGAGCCCTTGGATACAACGGCTAACGCATCGCGAAGTTCTGCTTGGTTGATACTAAACCTCATACTTACTCCTTTTCGTCGAGTCTTAATAATAGCTTTAGATAGCTTGGCAGGGCGTGCGATAGACCAAAAGCCACTTTTTTGCTGCTTGGCTCATTCGGCCTTCCGAGATCAGACAGTCCTCGAGTCTTTTTTAAATTTTTATCCTTTTAAATTAAAGGGAAGTAATAGTAGTAATAAGGGCGGTTCAAAAGTCGAAAAGCAAGGAAATCCCAGATGGGATGATGTTTCGGATGCTCTATTCCATGTTGAAACGAGGCTTTCCTTTGAACGTCGATTGGCTGTCGAATTCTGTTCAAATGTTTTTCAGTTATTTTTCGTCAAAGATCAAAGGGTTTTCAATAGTGTTTTGAACCTCTTTTAGTCAATGGGGAAGCTGAACAAGCCCCACGGCTCTTTGATGGCAAACCATGGGGCTTGTTGCACTTTGGTGTTTTTTGTTTGGCCTCGAGTTCGCGTCCTGGCTACCGAGTGCCGGTATGGGCGATGCCTCCCTGCAAGCTCCGCCTTTTCGATTATTGAACCCTGATCTTTTCGCGAATAGCCTCCACTTCTTCGTGCAGGCTTCTGTCTTCGTTTACTTGCTTTTGGAACACTTCGTACGAATGCATGATGGTGCTGTGCGAGCGGTTGAAGGCGTCGCCGATCGCGGCAAAGGTGCTGTCAATCATCTCGCGGCTTAGATAGATGGCAACATTGCGAGGGTTTTTGATTTTTTTGCTGCGTCCGGGCCCTGTCAGTTCTTTCTCGCTCACATCGTAGAACGAGCAAACGGCCTCCTTGATGACATCCATGGTTACTTTGTTGGAGGTGTCGCTTGCGAAGTGGTTGGAGAGCATTTGCTTCACTTGCTGCTTCGTTATGGTGTGCTGCGGGTCGATCTTGAGCGCGAAAACGACGTTGGTCACCGCACTTTTGAGCTCGCGAACGTTCGAGCTGGAGTTCTCGGCGATGTAATCGAGAACGTCATCTGGGAGTTCGAGCTTGAAATCTTCTTCCTCCTGGCATTCGAGCAGGAAGCTTTTTGCGATGTTTCGCTTGGTCTCGGCATCAGGTGGATGGACATCGATGGTTGCGCCGGAATTGAATCTCGACACGTACCTTTCGTCGAGGTCGATGTTCTTCGGCGCGCGGTCGGCGCTGAAGACGAACTGTTTCCCTTTCGGGATGAGTTCGTTGAATATCCTGAACAGGATGTCGAGCGTTTGCTGTTTTCCGCGTAATGCCTGGATATCGTCAATCAGCAGGACGTCCAGCTCCCTGAACGAATCTTCGAAGCTTTGGAAGCTCTTGTTGATTGCGGCGTTGCCATACTCATTGACCATCTCCATGGCATCGATATAGCGCACTTTGAGCGTGGGATATTGCTCTTTGATGTAGTTGGTTATCGCGCAGAGCAGATGGGTTTTGCCGACGCCACTCCTTCCGTAGATGAAAAGAGGATTGAGCGCGGAATTGCTCGGCTTGTCCGCAACCTCGATAGCCATGGAGTACGCCATCCGGTTTGAGGCCCCTGTAACGAAATTGTCGAAGGTGAGCTTGGTTTCCCCGTTTGCCCCTCTCCTGGAGGCGAGCTTCTTGGGTTCGCTCTCGGCTGCTGCAGGATCGTCGTTCTGTGCATTGATCGACGGCTTGGCTTCAGCTGTTTCTTCCTCGCCTGCGCATTCGTGCTCAGGTTCATCGACTGGATTCTCGGAAGTCGCCTTCTTTTCGGTTTCTGAGGGTTCTTCCTTTGTCGCATGCTGAGGCTTAGCTTCTTGAGCGGCGTTTTCGGCTGGTTCTTCTTTATCGGTGTTCGTATTGTTGCTCATCGACGTGTTATCGACTTCGAATTGAAGCATCCAATCGCCGCCGTGGAGTTCGTTCAAAGCGCGTTTGATGTCGGTTGCGTAGTGGGTTTCAATCCAATTTTTGATGAACTCGTTTTCGAAAGTGAGCATCGCGAAACCGTCGGCCATCGCTTGGATTTCCATGCGGTTGAAGAATGCCGTGATTTGGCTTTCCGATGTGTTGTTTTCCGCGCAATAGCTCTTCAGCTTTTCGATGAGATTTTCACGCGCCTCTTTTAGGTTCATGATCTACCTCTCCTTTTGCTATTGCTCGCTGCGAGCGATAAGCTCGCCTTCAGTGGTGAGCGCACGTTTCTTGCCTTGCTCGCACACCAATCCAGCTTGAGTGAGTCGTTCGAAAGAATTATGGACGGAAGATACCGGCAAATTTGTTTCACGTGAAACGTCAGAAACGCCAGCCGGCCCCTCGAGCAACGCCACGAGAACCAGCTTGTCATTTTTAGTGACTTTACGCTTATGCTCGCTGACTTCCGGGATTGCGGCACCGGGCATTGCCGGTTTGTCCATGAGGCTGATGGTGACTACCGTTCCTGAATTCACGTTATCTTCGATGGTGATCGTTCCGTGGCTGAAGCTGAGTGCATCTTTTACTAACGGAAGTCCGGAGCCTACGCCTCGGATGTAATCCTTCATAGCTTCCGTTGCGCTGGTCACGCCTGGTTTTTGCACCAGTTCTTTGTCCTTGATCCCGGGTCCCTGATCGGTGAAGCGGATTGTGTTTCCGGAATCGAGGATCGAAATCACTACTTCCTTGAACTGCGCATGGATGAAGTTTTCCGACACCTCGCGAATCACCGAGTAAGGGATTTTCCCTCCAGCCGTCTGAGAGTGTTGATAGGTAAGGGACGCGATGCGCTCTATGAACTCATGCGTCGCGCCGCCTGGTATCTGTATCACGCGCGGCGCGCTGTGCAAATCGTCGTATATCGCGATTCGGGCGGAGCCTTCGATATTCGAGTAATCGTAGTTATCTATCGCGGGGTTTTCCTGGTTTGCCTGCATGCTCGGATAGGCTTGTTGAACAGGCTGGTAGCTAGGGACGTAGGCTGCCTGCTGTTGATATCCGAATGCCAGCGGGTTGAATGCAATCCCCTGCGGGTAATTAGCGGCGTTCCGCTGTTCGTAACCGCCTTGGGCTTGCATGCCTGCTGCTTGCTGATAGCTTGCCTCTTGCTGGTTTGTTGCTTGTGCAGGGATCTGCTGAGGGTAAATGGGCGGCTGGTATTGATTTTGATACAGGTTTTGCCCATAAGCGTATTGGGGCATCGCTCCTGAAATGTAGGCCTGTTGTGCAGGTGGCACCGTATTATCTTGTTGATTTTGATTGCTTTGCTGCTGAGCCTGGTTGGTGAGTCCTGCTCTTCCGCCGTTGACTGTGTATACGCCGTTTCCGAGCCCCATGCTTGCCAAGCTTTCTCCTTGCTCCAGCGTCGATCCACCCTCGGAGAGGTTTCCTCGCGGGGGAAGCATCTCTGGTGCTTCGTTTAAAGATGTGTCGCCAGTGTTGTTCATTTGGGTTTCGTTTCCGTGCGGCTTTTCTTCTGGATTGTGTTCGAAGTGTGTGCAGCTGAATAGCAAGTGCTGATGGGCTGTGTTTTCTTCAAGCTAGGTTGTTTACTTTGCTCGCGTTTGCAAAGTAAGGTCGAAAACTTTCGGCTTTCAGTTGGAATTCTACCTAGATTTCGGTGTGCTTTCAATTTTTCGACAAAGTTTTCGGTTTTTCGACATTGAAGCTGTTAATAACTTTCGGGATTTCCACAAAGTTTTCGACTAAATGTTGAAAAGTCGAAAGAAATATCGAAAATCAACCGAAAAACGAAAACCTGAAAAATTAGGTATTGAAAAGTTCTTCGTTTTCGACGTTTTCGACAAAGCGACAGCTTTGACCATTGTGATTAGCTTCGCCCGTTTGATGCTTTTCCTTTGCGCGCGCGACTAATATATGCGTTGTTATAAATTCACGTTGACAGCTATATGTTTCTCTGTATAATTTCGAATTTACGAGAACTGAAAGGATAGGCAATGAAACGCACTTATCAACCCAACAACCGCAAGCGTGCAAAGACTCATGGTTTCCGTGCTCGTATGGCAACCAAGGGCGGTCGCGCTGTCCTGTCTGCCCGTCGTGCTAAAGGCCGTAAGCGTCTTTGCGTGTAATTTGATGAGGAATCGTGCACGGAACTATTAAATCCAGCACTGAAGTTTCCGAAATCTTCTCAAAGGGTGAACGTATTGATACCGCGTTCATCACGCTTTTGGTATCACCTCGACGCGGCCCTCAGGGCCGCGTTGCTTTTGTGGCAGGTAAACGCAATGGCTGCGCCGTGTGGCGCAACTCTGCGAAACGTCGCATGCGGGAGGTTTGCCGCCAACTGGGTGGCCCTTGGCCCGATTACGATGTTGTTTTTCTCGCCAAGAGGCGAATTATGAAGCCCGCTTATAGTAAAGTTCTACAAGCGTGCAAAAAAGGAGTCGTCGCCTTAGATAAGGGGTCGATTTGATGTGAGGATCAAGGAAATTCTGGTTAGCATCCCAAAGCGCATTGCCCTGTTGCTTATTCGATGCTATCAAATTGCCTGGTCACCGCATTTTCCTGGGCAATGTAGGTTTATTCCTACCTGCTCTCAGTACGGGGTAATCGCCATTGAGCGTTTTGGTTTTCTCAAGGGTTGTTACCTTACCGCGCAAAGGATTTTTCGCTGCCGGCCTGGTGGTGATTACGGATACGACCCAGTCCCGGAGGAATTTTCCTTCAGGCGTAAATAGAGAGGTTTATTTCAATGTGGGAAGCGTTTAAGGACGCGATTTTCTGGTGTATTCAGTCTCTGTACACCTTCGTGGCCGACTGGGGCCTGGCAATCATCGTTGCTACCCTGATTTTCCGACTGGTGCTTTCGCCGATCATGCAGAAGCAGATCAAGTCGTCCTACCAGATGCAAAAGTTCAGTCCTCGCATCCAGGAGATTCAGCGCAAGTATGAAGGCGACCAGCAGCGTATCGCGGCTGAAACCCAGAAGATTTACGCCGACACCGGTTTCAATCCCATTGCCGGCTGCCTGCCAATGCTTCTGCAAATGCCTATCTTCATCGCGCTTTTCCAGGTGCTGCAGGAAATGGGCACTCGTGTTGGCTCCCTTGATAACTATTGCTTCTACCATATCCTCCCAAGCTTGGTTTCCTCTCCTTCCTCTTTCTTCAACGAGGGGAACATCATGGGTGGCTTGCCTTACTTCTTGCTGTTGATCTTCTTTGCCGGCTTGACCTTCCTTCCTTCTTTGATGCAGATGCGTGGTCAAACCGACAACGCTCAGAAGAAGCAGACCATGATCATGATGGCCGTTATGTCGGTCATGATGCTCTTCATCGGTTGGGGTTCTCCTGCTGGCGTTCTTTTGTTCTGGGCAGTGTCTTCCTTCTGGGGCGTTGCTCAGCAGCAGATCACAACTGCTATTCTTCGCCGCAAGGATGCAGCCGTCGAGGCTGAAAACCCTGCTCCTGCCAAGCCCGTTGAGGTTAACGTGGTGCGCAAGCAGCAGAAAGCTCGTCCTAAGAAGAGCGGTTCCGGCAATCAGTCCAAGAAGAACAAGAAGCATTAGTTTCACTTGATGATTGATCGCCTCAATTAATTCATCGACTCCTCCCCTTCCGATACCACGGGAGGGGAGATTTGATTTTAAGGAGAGAAAATGGAAGAAGAGAACGTTTCCCAGGAAGTGAACGATCAGCTGGAAGCCGAAGTTTCCGATGAAATGGAGTCTGAAGCTGGTTTTACCGACGAGCAGATCGACGCTGTTGCCGATACTGCGATGTCCGTTATCAAAGATCTGGTGAGCTACTTCGAGGTTGGCGATATCGCTATCGACGAGTATGAGGGCGACGAAGGTGAACTTATTCTCGATATCACGGGCGACGATCTGGCAGTTTTGATCGGCCGTCATGGTCGTACCCTCGATTCGCTTCAGTTCATGGTTTCCGCCATTACTACGCGTAAGCTTGGGTATCGCTACCCCTTGGTTGTTGACGTTGAAGGATATAAGTCCCGTCAGCGTCAGAAGCTTGAGGATATTGCCTACAATGCCGCTGAACGTGTGGCTGAGCAGGGTCGCAGCGTGAAACTGCGTCCTATGACCCCTTACGAGCGTCGCATTATACATCTCACGCTTCGTGATCATGACTCAGTTGAAACCTTCTCCGAAGGCGAAGGCCGCGCCCGTCGCGTGGTTGTTGCTCCTCTGTAGTGTTTCACGTGAAACCCACTCGATAGTTGAGCTATGGAAAAGAAGCAACAAGAGTTACTGGATAAACACCTTGAGCTGGTTATCGAAGCTAACAAGGTGACCAATCTCACGCGCATAACCGATTGGGAGCAAGGTCAGCTTCTCCATGTTGAGGATTCACTGATTGGTTTGCCTGAAGTGCAGGATGCACCTGATGGTTGGTATGCCGATTTGGGCACCGGCGGCGGTTTTCCCGGTATTCCTCTTGCTGTATGCACTGGCCGCAGGACGCTTCTAGTTGACTCAGTGGGAAAGAAAACCAAAGCTTTGGATTCCATCATCTTGGAGCTGGGCATTGCAGATCACGTGGCCACTTATACTGGAA
>CAVBOO010000038.1:0-1501 GCA_963597045.1 bacterium
GGTTATGGATGACGTTTCCGGCGAGCTTGAGGGTAAAGGCTGGACCAAGGTTGATTCCGGTACGCCTTGCATTGCGTCTTTCGTGAAAAGTCAGGGCGTTTATCGGTGGTGCTATGTCGTTTGTCAGGGAGAAGATGGATCGAGCTTTGTGTCGATGATGCTTCGGTAGGCGCAGGTTTTTCGGGCTGATTGTTTAAAAAGGGGGGGAGAAATGAAGGGCGGAAAGGCTTGCCGGGTTTCCCTCGGCACTCGGGTTTTCGGGCGTTTGGGTATTGCCTGTCGTATGCGTTGGCGTTTGCTCGGCCTGTTCGATAAGAAATTTGATGGCGACCTGCTCGTTATCGCGCCATGTCGCAGCATCCATACCTTTGGAATGGGAGGTTCGGTGGACGCAGCTTTTTTCGACAGGAACGGCGTTGTGCTTGCGGCAAGGCGCGTGCCTCCTTGGAGGGTTTTTTCGTGCCGTGGAGCTGAGGGGGTGATTGAGCGAGCGGTGGTGGAACCTGAGCTTGCGGCTCGGTGGTTCGAGCCTGGCGATCGGCTTTGCTTGGCTTGTACGGATGAGTAGTTTGTGCGCTTTTATGCCAGATGTTTGGGCCGCGTTTTCGGCTTTGCCGCACGCGTTTGTGGGTCTCTTTTATAGCAAAGCACTGAGTCTGCGTGCGCATAAGCTTAGACGTGGGGGCCCTGATTGCGGGGCAAACGAAACAAGGAGGATTGAAATGAGTGATTTGAAGAAGTGCCCGGTATGCGGGTCGAGTTGTTTTTCGGATATGGACGTTTGTTATGGCTGCTTGCACCGTTTCGGCAGCGACGAGGCGCGGATTGAGGTCGAGCCTAGGCTCTCCAGCGAGCTTTGCTCTGCTGGGCCCTCTTTTCCGGCGCAAGGTGGGCAGTCTTCACTTCCTGCAGCTGAAGATTCGAGTGGAGGAAACAATGCAGGGCTCGTTCTGGAAACTTGCAACGCGGATTGCGTTTCAACCAAAGAAAAAGCCCCGTCGTATGACGAGGGCTGTGGATGCAAGCTTGTTGAGCGGAAGGATTGCGATTTCGCCCAGATTGAAATCACTGTTCGTATCCCGAAAGATATCGGTTCGCTCATAGGGAAAAGCGCGGCTTGATTTGACTGGTCTGGTCTTTGGCTATTGCGACGAGCGTAAATTGCGCGGTGTTTGCCCTGTGCCTACTCGATGCCGATGGAGGCAAGGAACGCAAGCCATTTCTCGAAGGCTTCGTCGCTGATGCAATGCTCGATATGGCAGGCCTCCTCTTCCGCTTCCTCAGGGGAGAGGCCGATCTTTTCGACAAGGAAGCGCTCGAGCATCTTTTCGCGCTTGAGCAGGGCGGCGCCGTATTCGTATCCGGCTTCGGTGAGGGTGATATCGCCGTAGTAGGGCTGATCGAGCATGCCTGCTTCTCGCAGCGAGGAGATTGCCTTGGAGACCGAGGCTTTCGACACCTCGAGCTTGTTTGCGACATCGACGGATCGAACCGCTTGGGT
>CAVBOO010000038.1:1511-7573 GCA_963597045.1 bacterium
CTTGGGTCGTCGTCCCGCCAAGCATGACGATGGCTTCGAGGTATTCTTCGTGCGACATCGAGACTTTAGTCATGAGATGCCCTTTCTTTGCTTTGATGGTCCCGGGCGGGGCAAGCTGCTTTGGCTTTATTTGCTTAGGTGAAGCGGTCCCGTTTGCGGTGTTCGCCTGCTTGGTATGCTTCATTGCTCCGCAAGATGCCTTGCGTGGTTTATACTTCGGAAATCATACCTTACAAAGGAGCATCTTATGCCAAGCAATCGCTATATTGACACCCGAGGTCGCTGCGGGGAGCCCATTGAATTCACCGAGGCAATCGTGAAGGGCCTTGCCGACGGTGGCGGCTTGTTCGTTCCCGAGGTGCTCCCGCATTTCTCGCTTGAGGAAATTTTGGCGTTTGCCAAGATGCCCTATCATGCACGTGCCGCAGCTGTGTACAAGGCTTTCAATACCGATCTGCCTGACGACCTTGTTGACGAGTTGATGGAAAAAACTTACGGCGAGCGTTTTGACACGCCCGAGATTGCCCCTATCACCTCCCTTGACGATGGTTTTCATGTGCTCGAGCTTTGGCATGGGCCGACGAGCGCCTTCAAGGACATGGCTTTGCAATGCTTGCCCAATTTCTTCAGCGCAAGTGCCGCCGAGCTCCGCCGTCAAGGCAAGATTGATCATGAGTTCTTGATTCTTGTTGCCACTTCCGGCGACACGGGCAAAGGCGCCCTTGAGGGCTTTTGCGATGCCGAGGGGATAAAGATCGCCGTCCTGTATCCCGAGGGCGGCGTGTCTGACATCCAATACAAGCAGATGGCCACGCAGCGAGGTGGCAACGTCATGGTTTGGGCGGTGCGTGGCAATTTCGACGATTGCCAGACAGGCGTTAAAACCGTTTTCGGCGATGAGTCTTTCGCTGAAAAGCTCAAGGCTGAACATGGCATCGCCTTGTCGAGCGCGAACTCCATCAACTGGGGTCGTCTGCTTCCTCAAGTTGTTTATTACGTTTCGAGCTATGCTCAGATGGTGGCCGATGGGAAGGTCGAGGCGGGCAAGCCTATCGATGTATGCGTTCCCACCGGTAATTTCGGCAACATCCTGGCTGCGTGGTACGCGCGTCAGATCGGCACCCCTATCGAGCGTTTTGTTTGCGCTTCCAACGACAATCATGTTTTGACCGACTTCATCAATACCGGCATCTACGACATCCGTGACCGCGAATTCATTCTCACGGCATCGCCCTCGATGGACATTCTGGTGTCCTCCAACGTCGAGCGCCAGGTGTTCGAACTGTCGGGCAGGAACTCCTCTCTGGTTGCCGAATGGATGCGTTCCTTGAAGGAGGATAAGTTCTTCGAGCTCGATCCTGAGACCAAGAAGCGTCTGCAGGACGATTATTCCGCCGGTTTCGCGGACAACGCCTGCGCTTTGGCGACCATCAAGGAGGTCTTTGAGAACCAGGGGTATCTTATCGATCCCCATACCGCTGTTGCGATGAAGGTGGCCCAAAACAACAAAGGCGAGAATCCGATGCTCGTCGCATCGACCGCCCATTGGGCTAAATTCGGCGTCAACGTGTATCGCGCCCTGCATGGCATTGCCGCAGGCGAGCCTTTGCCCGAGGAAGTCTGCAAGCTTACCGATTGCGAGTTGAACGAGCTTATCGCAAAGGAAACGGGTGTGAGCAACATCCCCGCGGGCCTGGCCGAGCTCGATTCGTTGCCTATCCGCTTCACCGATGTGATCGATGGCGACATCGATGCTCTGGAATCCGCGGTCTGCTCGTTTTTGTCCTAGCAATCGGTCAAGGGACCTGCCCTTGCCAGTCTGAAAGCGCGAACCCTATCCGGTTGTTTCCGACTTAAATACGAACAAATGTGCTAGTATACGAACAAATGTTTGAACTATTACAGGAGTTCGCTGGTGGTAAAGCAGACGCAACGTGTCATTCTGGGTATCGATCCCGGTTTAGCCCATACAGGATGGGGCGTTGTTTTGCAGCGCGCTTCGAAGATGAGCTGCGTGGCATATGGATGCATCGAAACGGGCAGCTCAACTTCACTCGAGCTCAGGCTTCGTAAGATTTACGAGCAGACGGCAGCCGTCGTCGATCATTACAAGCCTACGTGTGTCGGCATCGAAACGGTATGGTTCGGTGTGAACGTTCAGAGCGCCTTTGCAACGGGGCAAGCCAGGGGAGCCGCCCTGGTGGCCTGCGCCGCCGAGGGCATAGAGGTGGCCGAATTTGCTCCAAGCCAGATAAAGTTGGCGGTGGTTGGCACCGGATCCGCCGATAAGGCGCAGGTTCAGTATATGGTCAAACAGGTTCTTGGCCTTGAGCGGGTTCCTCGCCCAGATCATGCGGCCGACGCTTTGGCTGCGGCGATTTGCTTTGCGACCCATTCTTTCCCAGGTTCTGGGAAGAGAGAGGATGGTTTATCGTGATTTCGACTTTGTGCGGAGACATCCTTGCACGTCAGAGTTCCTCGGTGGTTATCGAGGTTTCCGGCGTGGGTTATGAAGTGCTCATGTCTTCCCGCGATTTGTCCAGTCTGCCCGAGCCTGGCTCAAGAGCGCGCATCCTTACCAAACTGGTGGTTAGGGACGACTCTCTTTCTTTGTACGGCTTTCTTAGCTCTGAGGCAAAGGACGCTTTCGAAAAGCTTATCGGTGTTTCGGGCGTGGGTCCTAAGGTAGCGCTTGCCGTTCTTTCCACTTTCGCGCCCGCAGAGTTCGCGAACTACGTTGCCCTGCAGGATGCGGCAGCCATACAGCGTGTGCCCGGCGTTGGCAAGAAGATGGCTTCACGTATTGTTCTTGAACTTAAGGACGGCTTTGAGGGCACGAGTGCGGTGCTTCAAGGTGGTGCCGACTCGTTGCAGCCTGAGCTCGCTAGCTCCTTTGCCGGTGCGCTCGAGGCCTTACTTTCGATGGGCTTCACCGATACCGAGGCTCGACTTGCCCTGAAAGGTTGCCCTGTTGACGGCTCAGAGGCTGTTTTGCTGCAATATGCGCTCAAGAGGTTGGGAGACTAATTGCTCATGAGTGGCGAGTTCAAGATAGATAGTGTGTTGTTCGACTCGGGAGAGGCAGGCTCCATCTCGTGCGATCAGGCCAGCCGTACCACTTCAACGGAGCTGGCCGAGGAAGACCTTGCCCTGGATCGCAGTCTGCGCCCTAAGTATTTGGGCGATTACCTTGGTCAAACCAAGGTGAAGGAGAGCCTTTCGATCGTGATCGAGGCTGCCAAGCGTCGCGGCGAGGCAGCGGACCATATTCTATTCAGTGGTCCGCCGGGCCTTGGCAAAACCACGCTTGCGAGCGTGGTCGCGAACGAGATGGGCGCGCATATCAAAACGACGAGCGGTCCGGCCGTAGAACGTACGGGGGATTTGGCGGCCATTCTAACTAATCTCGAAGAAGGCGACGTCCTGTTCATTGATGAGATCCATCGCATGAACCGCATGGTGGAGGAGGTTCTTTATCCTGCTTTGGAGGATTTCGTTCTTGACATCGTTGTGGGAAAGGGCCCTGCCGCGCGGTCGATCCGATTGGATCTACCTCGCTTCACCCTTATCGGTGCAACCACAAGGACCGGGCTTTTAACGGGGCCTTTGAGGGATAGGTTCGGTATCGCTTTTCGCCTTGATTACTATAGCCCCGAAGAGCTTTCGCAAATCGTTGTCCGCTCCGCTTCGATCTTGGGCGTCGACATCATGGAAGAAGGCGCCTTGGAAATCGCTCGCAGAAGTCGTGGTACGCCACGTTTGGCCAACAGGCTTCTCAAGCGCGTGAGAGATTGGGCTCAGGTGAAAGGCGATTCCGTTATTGACGAGGATTGCGCAGCTCAAGCCTTGAGCTTTTTCGAGGTGGATTCCTTGGGTCTGGACCCTATGGACAATCGCATTCTTGGCTTACTTTGCGAGCAGTTCGCTGGCCGCCCCGTTGGCCTGTCCACCTTGGCCTCTGCTTTATCCGAGCAGCCTGACACGATAGAAGATGTGTACGAGCCCTATCTGTTGCAGCAAGGATTACTCATGCGCACTCCAAAAGGCAGGCAAGCCACGGCTCGCGCTTTCGATCATTTGGGTATTATTGCTCCCGAAGGCATTTAACGAAGGAGCGCTTGATGTTCACTCAGGATTACCTGATGCGCATGATTTTGGAATTGGCTGGGGCCATCCGCAAAAGTTTTCTTACCGCCAAGGAAGATGACGACCCAGAGGGCGCGGCGCAGCTTTTAGAGGCAACCCTCGATGGTGCCACTGAAATGGATTCCAGCCTGCTTTTGAGTTTAGAGCCGGATTCGATGGCTGCCATGCTGCAGATCTCGGGGTCCGATCCTCAGCTCATGGCCTATGTTTCACGCATCCTTCTGCTTGAGTCCCACTACCTTAAAATGGCTCAGCGTTATTCCGAAGCGGAGCTTAGGCATGGTCAGGCCTTTGCTGTCGCCGGGGCTTTTGGGATTCCTTTGTCCGAGGACGACATCGAGGAGCCCAAGATGAACTCTTTCCTTGATTCGCAGGAAAACTAAAGTCTATCAGCGGGCTAATAGGCCCAAGCCACTCGCAAGCCAATTTAGTGTTTCCATTCGTAACTGAAAGCACTGCCCCAGAGGTGTTTCGAGGCCGGCCCCTTACGGCATGGTTATTGGCGTGGTTCTTTGCGTTGCTCTTGCATAAGCCGTCCAAGTTTTTGGACGTAGCGCAAAGAGCCGCCTCCTCTTTCATGATCATGCGAAAGGGGAGGCGGCTTTTATCTTCGGGATTGAATTCGCGCTTCAGTTTTAGGTCGAGGATTCTCGGCTTCTCAATCCTCGGCTCCGTTAGAGCTTAGAGTCTTATGAACATCGCATCACCGAACGAGAGCATGCGATAGCGTCGCTTGATGGCATGGCGATAGGCTCGCATCACATTGTCGTGGGTGCTGAATGCGCTAACGAGCATCATAAGCGTTGAGCGGGGCACGTGGAAATTGGTGATCAGTTGATCGACCACGTGGAATTCGTATCCCGGCAGGATGAAGAGATTCGTCGACTCGTGGTCGCGTGCCCGCAGTTCGTTGCTCTTTTCGTCCCAGGCCGACTCAAGCGATCTGACGCTGGTGGTTCCAACCGCGATCACGCGCCCGCTGCGTTCTTTGCATGCCTTGATGGCATCGACGGTACGTTGCGGCACGGTGTAGAACTCCGTGTGCATTGCGTGATCGCGCGGGTTTTCCTCGTCGACGATGCGGAAGGTGTCCAGGCCAACCTCCAGGTGCACCGTCTCCCATTCAACGCCTTTCGTCTTAAGGCGCTCGATCAGCTCGGGCGTGAAATGCAAGCCCGCCGTTGGGGCCGCCGCCGATTTTTCTTCGCGGCTGTATACCGTCTGATACATTTCCTCGTTGCCCGCATAGCCTTTGATGTAGGGAGGCAGGGGAGTGTGACCGACGGCATGAAGCGCGTCGTCAAGCGATGCTCGCGTTGTGCTCAGGCGTGCAAGGCGCTCGCCCTTCTGCCCGCCCTCGACCCAATCGATGATCTCGGCGCTTAAGGCGATTTCGCCGTTTTCGTCGGCGAAATCGACCAAAGCTCCGGTTCCGGGTTTGAGCCTTTTGCCGGGACGCACAAGAACCTCCCATATCGCGGAGGAGTCCTGCTTCGGTTCGACGTCGAAGCGCTCGCGCAAAAGGAAAACTTCGGCCGAACCGCCCGTGCCGCGTTTTTGCCCGAGCAGGCGCGCCGGCATAACACGCGTCTCGTTTGCGACGAGCAGGTCGCCTGGCTGCAGGTATTCTTCGATGTCCTTGAAAATGCGGTCTTCTATTGCGCCGGTGTCCCTTTTCATGACGAGCATCTTGCATTCGTCACGGATGGGCGCTGGTTCCTGGGCGATAAGTTCCTCGGGGAGGTCGTAGTCGAAATCGTTGGTTTTCATATTGAGCAGTTTCTCTTTTCGTTTGAGCTCTTTTGCTTTCTTGCGTTCGAGTTTGCGTCGCTCTCGGTCGGCCTTGGCCTCTTCGATGGACCAGCGGCATCCACAATAATTCTGCCGATACATCCCGAGCTCGCGGCTGCGTGTCG
>CAVBOO010000039.1:0-7551 GCA_963597045.1 bacterium
GGATGGCGGCAGCGCCTGCATCGGCGACGGCCAAGCCGCAGCCCTTTTGCGCCATGGTCTCGGTGAGCTCGATGACGCGGCAGCAGGAGCGCATGATGGCAAGGGGCGTTTCGATGGCGGCCACCAGGGCTTCCTGCATGGCGCTGTTCTTGGCAGCGGCTTGCTCGGGGGTTCCTGAGGGCATACGATAGGCCTCGAACAGGGGCGCGAACGCATCGGCGTCCTCCTCGATAAGCTCAAGAAGGTCGTCGCGCACGAAGGAGAGCTCCTCCATCAGGTTGTAAACCAAATCCTCGACATCGGCATAGCGTTTCTTGCCCACCGTGAGGTTGCCGACCATGCAGGACAGCGAGGCAGCCAATGCGCCGACATAGGCGGCAGCGGCGCCTTCCGCTGGATCGGGGTTGGCGCTTGCCAGGTCGTCGAAGAAGCTGGTATCGATCAAAGTAATCA
The DNA here is from genome assembly GCA_963597045.1 of bacterium. Lineage (GTDB taxonomy): Bacteria > Actinomycetota > Coriobacteriia > Coriobacteriales > Eggerthellaceae > Anaerotardibacter. The sequence continues at coordinate 454 of CAVBOO010000039.1, forward strand.
CCCCTCGAACAAGAGGCCGCCCGTCCGGACGACCCCGCGATTGCTTTAGAACAGGCCGGAGATCTTTCCGGTATCGTCCACGTCGATGTTGAACGCGGCAGGCGACTTGCCCAAGCCGGGCATCGTCATGACGCTGCCCGTCAGGGCAACGATGAAGCCGGCGCCCGCCGAAACCTTGACCTCGCGCACGGTGATGCGGAAGTCACGCGGCGCACCGAGCTTCGAGCCGTCGTCGGAGAAACTGTACTGGGTCTTGGCCATGCACACCGGCATGCCCGTGAAGCCCTGCTTGTCGAGCAAGGCCAGATTCTTCTTCGCGGCAGGCGTGAAGATGACGCCCTCGGCGCGATAGATGCGCTTGGCGATCTCCTCGATCTTCTGCTCGGTGGAAAGCTCCAGGTCGTAGCAAAACTCAAGCTCGCTGGGCTGCTCGCACAGGCGAATGACCTCCTCGGCCAGCGCCTTGCCGCCCTCGCCGCCCTTGGCCCAAACCTCGGAAAGGGCGACGTTGACGCCCAGCTCCTTGCACTTGGCCTCGACCAGATCAAGCTCGGCCTGGGTATCGGTTGGGAACTCGTTGATGGCAACGACGCAAGGAAGCTTGAACACCTTGGTGATGTTTTCCACGTGCTGCAAAAGGTTGGGCAGGCCCGCCTCAAGCGCCTCGAGGTTTTCCTTGTTGAGGTCGGCCTTGGCAACGCCGCCGTGGTTCTTGAGAGCGCGCACGGTGGCGACGACGACCACGGCATCGGGGCGGATGCCCGTCAGGCGGCACTTGATGTCCAGAAACTTCTCGGCGCCAAGGTCGGCACCGAAGCCCGCCTCGGTGACGCAGTAGTCGCCCAGAGCCAAGCCCATGCGGGTGGCCATGATGGAGTTGCAGCCGTGAGCGATGTTGGCAAAGGGGCCGCCGTGGATGAAGGCGGGCGTTCCTTCGAGCGTCTGCACCAGGTTGGGCTTCAAGGCATCCTTGAGCAGAGCCGCCATGGCGCCTTCGGCCTGAAGGTCATGCGCGTTAACGGGCTCGTCGTTGTAGGTATAGCCCACGACGATCTTGCCCAGGCGCTCCTTGAGATCGGAAATGGAGGTGGCCAAGCAGAAGACGGCCATAACCTCGGAAGCGACGGTGATATCGAAGCCATCCTCGCGAGGGACGCCGTTGGCCTTGCCGCCAAGGCCGCAAACGATGTTGCGCAGCTGGCGGTCGTTCATGTCGACCACGCGCTTCCAGGTGATGCGGCGCGGGTCGATGTTGAGCTGGTTGCCGTTATGGATATGGGCGTCGAGCAGCGCGGCGAGCAGGTTGTTGGCCGCACCGATCGCATGGAAGTCGCCCGTGAAGTGGAGGTTGATTTCCTCCATAGGGATGACCTGGGCATATCCGCCGCCGGCAGCGCCGCCCTTGATGCCAAACACCGGGCCTAGGCTGGGCTCGCGCAAAGCGATGACGGCCTTGTTGCCCAGGGCGGAAAGGGCATCGCCCAGACCGACCGTCGTGGTGGTTTTGCCCTCACCTGCGGCGGTGGGGTTGATGGCGGTCACCAAGACGAGCTTGCCGTCGGTGTGCTGCTGATCGCGCAGCAGGTTGTAGTCGACCTTGGCCTTGGTGCGGCCGTAGCACTCCAGATAGCGCTCGGGAATTCCCGCCGTAGCGGCGATTTCGTTAATGTCCTTAGGCGTTGCAGCCTGTGCAATCTCAATGTCAGTAGGCACTCAAGATCCCCTTTTTCAGCAAATAAACGAATGTCTGTTCATGGAAACCGCAGGCAAAAGCGCGGCTTCTTCCTCTGGCTCATTCTAGGGTTGCCGAAGAGCACCCGAAGGCCGAGCTCCCATGTACGGCGTTTAATAGCCACCGATTGGAGAAGATGCGCCGATTCGCGGCAAGGGCAACGGGCGGGCAAAGTATCATTGCGGCAAGAAAGAAGAGGACAGGAGAACAGCATGAGCTCCCCCGAAGCGGCCTGCGTCATACGCGCACGCGGCCTAAGCAAGCAATACGGCAGCGCTCGCGTGGTCAACGCGCTCAACATGAACGTGCATGCCGGCGACATTTACGGCTTCGTCGGGCGCAACGGCGCCGGCAAGTCGACCACCATGAAGATGATCTGCGGACTCGTCTGCGCAAGCGAAGGCGAGCTGCAGGTGCTCGGACACGACGTAGCCCATTGGACGGGCCCTACCGGAGTCGGCTCCCTGATCGAGGCGCCCGGCCTTCTAGAGAAGACGAGCGCGCTCGACAACCTGCTCTACAAGGCCAACGCGCTCGGCATCAAGCAGGCGCGCCCAAAATGCGAGGAGCTTTTGAGACTGGTGGGCTTGGGAGATACAGGCAACAAGCAAGCACGCAACTTCTCCCTCGGAATGAAGCAGCGCCTAGGGATCGCGCTTGCGCTGGTGGGCGAGCCTAAGCTTCTTCTGCTCGACGAGCCCTTCAACGGGCTCGACCCCGCTGCGACCCACGAAATGCGCGAGGCCCTGCAAAGGCTCAACAAGGAGCAAGGGCTCACCATCGTGGTTTCCAGCCATGTTCTTGACCAGCTGAACAGGTTTGCCACGCGCTTCGGCGTCATCGATACCGGCACCATGGTCGCCGAGTTCGGCGCAGAGCGCATGAACGAGATGGCCGCCGGTTACATCCGCGTTCGATGCACCGACATGGACAAAACCGCGCAAGCCCTCGCCGCCTCGCTGCCCGACGCGCAGATAAGCAAGGCGAACGACGGGGCGATTCTGCTTCCCGGCACCGAAGGCAATCTGGAAAAGGTTTCGCTTGCCCTCTACAACGCCAACCTGCAAGTTCTTGAACTGGTGCGCACCCAACGCGACATCGAGGAGTTCTTCCTCGAGCTTATGGGCAAGCCCAGCCGCTCCTAGAAAGGTCGACAGCCATGACCTCGCTTCTTCGTGCCGATATCCGCCGCTTGCTGCAAGTCAAAAGCGGCACCCATTGGTTCCTCATCGTGCTTTTGGCGATGATCCTCGTCAACGCCATCGTCATGCCCTGGCTCATCAAGACGTTCAGCGCCGCCGTTGGCGAAGAATCCGCAGGCTCGCTTGGCTATGCCAGCCCCCTGGAATTCGTCACTTCGCTGCTGTGGTTCGGCTTCCTGTCGCTGCTTTGCTGCTTGCGCATGGCGAGCCTTGCATGGACGGATATGCGCTCCGGCTTCAATCGCGGCATCATCAGCTCCTGTGGCAAGAAAACTTACTACCTTGAGAAGCTTCTGCTGGCTTTGGTGGTCAGCTTCGCCTTCACCGTGCTAGGCGTCGTCGCAGGGAGCGCCACCGCAGCTGCAAGCTCGGGCTTCGACGGGGTGGGTTCGATCCCCGCGCTTGTTCTGTGGATTGCGCTGGTGACGCTTGCCTGCTGGGCCTGCGCCGCGGCGACGCTGGCCATCCTTTGGCTCTTCAAGAGCAACGTGCTTGCCTACTTGATCGGCATCTCGCTTGGCAGCGGGCTCATCTCGACAATCGTGTCGCTGGCGTTCATGAGCGTTCCTGAGCTTGCAAGTGCATGGAGCAAGGTGGCCGCCTGGTTCCCCGCCGGGGCCTTCAGCACCTTAAGCGGCGAATATGTGATCAACGGCGAGTTCGCTCTTGGCGCCCTGGGCTTCGCCCACGTGCTGCTGCCCACAGCGGTATGCCTGGCCTTCGCCTACATCTGCGTCAGCGCCGGCCTCTGCAAGCGCGACCTGTAAAAGTACAAAATAACGCTTCCTTAGCAGCCCCTAAAGAACCTTTAGCGTTGCGAAATACCTGGTTCTTTAGGGGTTTTTTCAGCTTTGGATTTTAGAGTGAGGTCAACCTAGGAAATCCGAAACAGATTGCGAGGTTGATTTTCATGACCATCGAAGAGCGCAAAGTTGAACAGGCTTCGCCCTGGACCAAGGCGGGCGCCTGCTTGAGCGCGGCCGCACTCGTTATCTCGCTGATGCCCGCGCCGGCTTTGGCGGACAACGCTTCGTCCGACGATCAGAGCCAGCAAACGAACGAGCAGAGCACCGATCAAAGCAACAGCAAAAATTCCGACCAAAGCAACGGCCAGAGCAACAACCAAGATAACGGCCAGAGCGGCACGCCTCCAGAGAAGCCCAGCGGCGACAATTCCGACCAAAACGGCAACCCGCCCGAAAAGCCGGACGGGGACAACTCCCAAGCACCTCAGGGAAACCCGCCCGACGGTAACGGTAACGGCAACGGGGGTGGAGCCAATACCCAAAGCTACGATTACAGCGGAAGCTATTCCGGCGCCAAAACCGTCGACGGCTCCGAGGAAAGCATCAGCTCCGAAGATGTGAGCGCGACCGACACCGACCAGAACGCCCTGCTTGTGCAAAACGGCGGCACCGCTACGGTGACGGGCGCAAGCATCGCCAAGTCGGGCGATAGCGACAACGCCGACAACTGCAACTTCTACGGCACCAACTCCGGCGTTTTGGCAACGGGCGGAAAGTCCAAGGCCTACGTGAGCGAAAGCGCCATCGCCACTTCGGCGGCGGGCGCGAACGGCATCTTCGCAACCGACAGCGCCACGGTGTATGCAAACGATGTGAGCGTCAAAACCACAAGCAAAGACGGCAATTCACGCGCACTTGACGCAACTTACGGCGGCACCATCGTCGCCAACAAGGTAAGTGCGAGCACCGCAGGCGACCATTGCGCGACCGTCGCAACCGACCGCGGAGGCGGAAACGTGTCGCTCACCAATTCAACGCTTGAAACCTCGGGCTCCGGCTCTCCCCTGCTCTATTCCACGGGCGACATCGAAGTGGACAACGTGAGCGGTACCGCATCGGGCTCCCAGATTGCCGGCATGGAAGGCCTTAACTCCATCCTCGTTTCAAACTCGAGCCTCGAGAGCACCAACAATGCTATCTCCGGTTCCGACCCGGTGAAGAACGGCGTGATCATCTACCAGTCCACCTCGGGCGACGCCGACACATCCACAGGAGACGCAGCCAACTTCTCCGCCTCGAACTCCACGCTCAAGACCAATATCGACGAAGGCTCGATGTTCTACCTAACCAACACCACCGCCAACGTGGTTCTTTCGAACTCCACGCTCGACTTCGACAGTTCCAAGGTCAAGCTCCTACAGGCCGAAGGCAACGATGCCAACGGCTGGGGCACTGCCGGCAAGAACGGCGCGAAGGTCAACTTCACGCTGACCAACCAGAGCGCCTCGGGCGATGTGAGCGTTGACGACATCTCGACCGCGAAGGTCTACGTGCTCAACAAGAGCACCTGGACGGGCGCCGCAAGCATCACCGAGAACTCCGCCTCCGACAAATCGACGAGCAAGACGCCCTTGACCATCAACGTGGACTCCACCTCCACCTGGACCGTCACCGGCGACAGCACCGTGAGCAAGCTCAACGTCGCCAAAGGCGGCAAGGTCGTCGACTCCGACGGCAAAACGGTGAGCATCGTGGCCAACGGCAAGACCGTCGTCAAGGGCGACAGCTCCTACACCGTGACCGTCACCGGTTCTTACTCAACCAAGATCAAGACCAGCGATGCCAACGAAATCGCCAGCGCCAACATCAGCCGCAGCGATTTCGACAGCTACTACAGCACCAGCACAAGCTTTGGCAAGAACTCCGGCAACGAGCAGGGTTCCACCGTTGACATGAGCGCAGCTGTAGCCCTGGCCGAGCAGGCCTCGAGCAACCCGGTGGTCGCCTTCTTCCAGAACCTGCTTGCAACGATAAGCGGTAGCAAGTAAGGGGCCCTGAGGCGCCCGCACCCGAACAGCAAGCGCCGCTCCTCCACAAGAGCCGGCACCGCACGTATGCCGCGCGCCCACACCTCCGCCAAACAAAGGCGCACAAGAAAAGCCCAGGTCAATGACCTGGGCTTTTTAGTTTTCCGATAAACCTCGCCAGTAGGATCGTTAGCTCAAAAGCCAGCTCGGGGCAGGCGCCCCGAACTTAGTCCTCGCGGCGCTTCCACCTTGCAAGGGCCAGAGCTGCTGCGGCAAGGGCCAGGGCTGCCGCAAAGGGGGCGAAGGCGAAATCGTCACCGGTCTTGGCGGTATCGGAATTGCCGCTCGCCTTGGTGGAGCTGGAAGAATCGTCGTCATCGGTGATGCCGATTTCCTTGACCACTTCCTTCTTGTCGACTTTTTCATTCTGCTTGTAGTCGATCAAGTTGAGCGAGGAACCCTCGGCGTAGGCGTTCAGCTCGTCGTTGCTGTCGGCTCCCTTGACGATGGAAACCTTGCCATATTCGTCAACCGTGAACACGAGCTCGGAGGCTACACGGTAGCCATCGGGAGCCTCGGTCTCGGTAAGCGTGTAGTTCTTGCCGGGGGTAAGGCCCTTTACCACGTGGCCCACGCCGTCGGTTGTCCAGGAATCAAGTTCCTCGCCGGACTCGTCGTAAATGGACAACTTGGCATCCTTAACCGCCGAGCCGTCGGAGGCAAGCTTGTTGAAGGTGATGGCCAGCTCGGCATCGCTCACGCCCGTGCCCTCTTTGTAGGCGATGGGATCGTCCACCGTGCCCGCATGAGTGTCGGAGTTGCTTGCCTCGGCGCCAGTGTCTGCGGCGGTGGCGGCATCATCCTCGTAAACGAGGTAGTACTTGCCGTCGCTGGCTTGCTGGATGGTGAACACAGAGCTCTTGTTCTCGGAAACGGTGTAGCCCGCAGGAGCGCTGACCTCCTGGAAATAGTACCGATCGCCCAGCTTGATGGCGGAGGCGTCCGCGCCCGTGAAGACCATACGGCCCTTGGCGTTGCTGGTTGCCGTCATAACCTGAACGGCGCCCGTCTCGACGCTGTCGTCCACGCGATACAGCGCGTACACGGCACCCTCCAAGCCAACGCCCGTCAAGCTGTCGCTCTTAACCAAAGAAAGGCTCAAGGATTTCACCTTGTTGGTGATGCTGGGGTGATCGGTAGAGCCGTATTTCTCACCCTTGGTGCCCGCATCGGCATCAGCGGCCGTGGGGTACTTCATGTAGTAGCTTTCCTTTTCCTTCAAGGCGCCGCTATCGTCGGCCTCGATGGTGGTAACGAACTTAACAACCTCGGTGGAGTAGTCGATGCTGGAGTCCTTCGCCGAGGTGGGGTCCTCGCGCACAGTGTAGGTG
>CAVBOO010000040.1:0-7435 GCA_963597045.1 bacterium
TCGAGGAGCGCGGCATGAAGCAGGTGTCCGACACCGGTGCCATCGAGGCCGTGGTTGACGCCGTCATCGCCGCCAACCCCGACGAGGTTGCTTCCTACAAGGGCGGCAACACCAAGATCATCGGCTTCTTCGTCGGTCAGTGCATGAAGGAGATGAAGGGTCAGGGCAACCCCAAGCTCATCAACCAGACCTTGGCCAAGAAGCTCAATTCCTAAGAGGGGAGCGGCTTGGAGCTGTCGGACGCCGCGACTGTACTGCGCCAATATTTAGGGTATGACGCCTTTCGCCCTGGTCAGGAGCCTTTGGTTAAGGCTATCTTGGAGGGGCGCGATTGCCTGGGCGTCATGCCCACGGGCGCGGGCAAGTCGGTTTGCTACCAGGTGCCGGGCATTGTGCTGCCGGGCTGCGCCGTGGTCGTGTCGCCCCTGGTTTCGCTTATGGGCGACCAGGTGCGCGCTCTTGTTGACGCGGGAGTGCGTGCCGACTTCATAAACTCGTCGCTTACGCCGAGCCAACAGGGCCAGGTGCTCTATCGCGCTTCGCGCGGTGAGTGCGATCTGCTCTACATCGCACCCGAGAGGCTCTCCGACCCGCGCATCCTTGATTTCTTCGAGAATGCGCAGGTTCCGCTTATCGCCGTGGACGAGGCGCATTGCGTGTCGCAATGGGGGCAGGACTTCCGCCCGGCCTACCTGGCAGTGGGGGAGTTCATCGCTCAGCTGAAGCGCCGTCCGGTGCTTGCCGCCTTCACGGCGACGGCCACCGAGCACGTGCGCGACGACATCGTGCGCTTGCTCGGGCTGCGCGACCCCGAGGTCGTGGTCACGGGCTTCGATCGTCCCAACCTGCATTTCGCCGTTTCCCAGGCCACCCAGAAGAAAAAGTCGCAGTTCGTGCTCGATTATGTGCGCGAGCACGAGAACCAAAGCGGCATCGTCTACTGTTCCACGCGCAAGGAAGTCGAGCGCGTGCATCAGATTCTGCTTGATGCGGGCATGCGCGCCGGCCGCTATCATGCGGGCTTGCCCATGGCTGAGCGCTCCCAGGCTCAGGCCGATTTCGTCAACGACGAGCTCGCGGTGCTTGTGGCCACCAATGCCTTTGGCATGGGCATAGACAAATCGAACGTGCGTTACGTCATCCATCACAATATGCCGGGTTCGATCGAGGCTTACTACCAGGAGGCGGGGCGTGCCGGCCGCGACGGCGAGCCTTCCGAGTGCGTTCTTTTGTGGAACGACAAGGACATCGGCACCTGCCGCTTTTTCGTCGAGCAGGAAACCGAGAACGAGCGTTTGAGCGCCGAGGAAGCCGAGGTCGTGCGCGCCAGTCGCCGTAGGCTGCTTGGTGCGATGATCGGCTACTGCCTTACCACCGAATGCCTCCGTGCGCATATCCTGTCTTACTTTGGCGAGGATGCCGACACTGCCTTGGGGCTGGAGGCTTGCAATGTCGGCGATACCAGTGGGCAGCCGTGCTCCTGCGGCAATTGCTCCAATTGCGAGGGCGACGTTGACGCCGTGGACGTCACGCAGGAAGCGCGCGCCGTCATGCGTTGCGTGCAGGAGCTGCGCGGGCGCTACGGCAAGGGCGTGGTGGTGGATGTGCTGCGCGGTGCCAAGAACGACAACATCCGCCGCTTCGAGCTGGATAAATGCGCCACTTACAACACGCTTGATGCTCCGGCTTCCTTGCTTAAAGAAGTCATTGAGCTTTTGGCCTGCGGCGATTACCTGCTTATAACCGAGGGGCGTTTCCCGCTGGTGGGCTTTGGCTCGCGTTTCCGCGAGGTGGCAAGCCCCGATTTCTCCTTGCGCATGCGGGCGCATGTGGTGGTACGCCCCGACCGCACGCCCAAGTTCGCCGGCATGGGCGGCAAGGGCAAGCCGAAGGGCGCTATCGGTTTGGACGAAATGGATGCTGAGCTGTTTGAGCGCCTGCGCGAGCTGCGTAAGAACTTGGCGGCCGAGGCGGGCGTGCCTCCCTATGTGGTGTTCAGCGATGCCACCTTGCGCAGCCTGGCTCAGCGACGTCCCAAGAACGAGGGTCAGATGCTCGAGGTGTCCGGCGTGGGTCAAAAGAAGCTCGAGCGCTATGGCGAGGATTTCCTCGCCGAGATCAACCGCTAGCTCGCCTCATCTCGCTTAGGTTCGCATAAAGGAAGGAAGAGCCCGAAGAGGGCCCTTCCTTCTTTGTTTTTTGGATATGTGTTCGCGTGCTATTTGACGATGAGCACGGGAATCTGGGAGGAGCGCAGGACGGCGAAGCTGACCGAGCCGATCATGCCGCGCAGGGCGCCCAGGCCGCGGGAACCCATGGCGATCATCGTGCAGTTGTAGCGATCGGCTGCATCGAGGATGGTGTCGACGGTGTAGACGCCGTAGATGACCTCGACGGTGAGCTTGCCCTGGAATTCCTTAGTGATTTCCTGGATGCGGGTGGCAAGCTGATCGTCTTCGTTTTCGTTGCGCTGCTCCAGCTCTTCGGCGAACTCTTCCTGCTCGTCGGCGTTGTTGCGCTTTGCGCTCATGGAGCTGCGAAGCAGGTCTTGCGGGGGAGCAGCAACCTCGACAACGTGGATTTCGGCGTTGGGCTTGCCTTCGCAGAGCTCGATTGCGCGCTTGAGCGCGTTGCAAGCATGGGTGGAGTCGTCAAAAGGAACAAGGATGTTGGTGAGCGACATGAGAACCCCCTCTATCGTCGTTTAGAAATTTGTTTCCATTATACGCTGAAATCGCAGGCAGAGATGTGCGCCTTGCGTGGTGCCGCTTCCTTGATGCGGGGCCGCCGAGCTTTGCAAAGAGTTGGCAGGCAGGATGCGTGCGCAGGCTTGCGTGCAGGCATTGAGCGCGGTTCGGTTTGGCGTGGATTGGGCTTGGCGTGGGCGAGCGCGGTGCGCTGCGGCACGGCTTGGCATCGGCCGCCACGGTGGGCGCGGGCGAGGTTTTCCAATGAAATCGGGCTTTGGTGTTGCTTTAGCACTCTACTGTGCTAAAGTGACTAGCGCAAAAGACCTAGATCGATCGAGCCGAGCCTGTCATTGCACGCTGCAGCGTCGAGCTGCGCTGCCTGCGCCATGTCGCATTCACCATTGCTCAGGCTGCTCTGCCCAGCCGCACCGCGTCGGACCGGAGCCGCACTTGCCGCAGGATGCCTGTCTTCCTTGTGCAAAAGGCGCGGATTACTGGTTGAGTCGACTTCATTGGTCTAGGATTGATTAGTTACATAAATTTCGCCGCCTTCTTTGCTTTCTTCAGTTTGAAGGCAGGGGCGAATCGGGAAGAAAGAGAACGATGAACTACGTCACTCCGATTGGTTTTCGTGACATCATGGGGGCCGAAGCCAGGGTTCGCGAGGAGCTAACCTTCAAGGTGCGTGCCCTGCTCGATGCGAAAGGCTATCGTCCCATCGAGACCCCGACGCTTGAGGTTTTGGACGTGATGAAGGCGGGCGGCCACGTTCCCAACAGCCCTTTCAAGTTCTTCGACTCTTACGGTGATCTGCTGGCAATGCGCCCCGACGTCACCATGCAGGTGGCACGTATGTGCGCAACGCGCGTTGATTCCTTCGATGAGCCTTTGCGCCTGCGTTATGCCCAGCGTGTCTTTCGTGCCGATACCGCCGAGGCCGAGAAGCGCGAGGTTACTCAGCTCGGCATCGAGTGCATCGGTGCATCGGGCGTTCAGGCTGATATCGAGGTGCTGAGCCTCTTCGCCCAATGCCTTGAGACCTGCAACCTCACTAATTACACCATCGCGCTTGGCTCGGCGCGCGTCTTGCGCGACCTCCTTGCCAAATCGGGCGGCTCAGACGAATGGCAGCGCAAGGTCATGCAGGCCTACCACGAGTCCAACTTCGTCGACCTGGCCAAACTGGTGGCCGAAGGGGACGCCATGCCCGCTGTGGCATCCGCTATCGGCGCGCTCCCGCGTTTGCGTGGCGGCAAGGAATCGCTTGCCAAGGTGCGTGAACTCCTGATCCCTCTGGGTGCAACCGAGGGCTTGGACGAGCTCGAGGCCATCATCGATGCGCTGGAGGCGAACAAGAACTTCAGCGGCCAGGTGAACGTCGACTTCAGCGTTATGAGCTCGTTTGATTACTACACCGGCATCGTGTTCGAGGCCTATGCGCCCGGCCTGGGTTCGCCCTTGGGCGCCGGCGGCCGCTACGACAACCTGCTGGCCAACTACGGCGCGGGCACCGTGCCCTCCGCGGGCTTCGCTTTCTACCTTGAGGAAGTGATGGAGGCCTATTCCGTCGAGCAGCATCATGCCACCCATCCTTTGCGCGTGGCCGTTCCCAAAGGCTCTCTTAACGAAGATGCCGTCGCATGCTTGAAGGACGCCGGCCTGGATGTTTCGGGCCTTATCGATTCCGGACGAACCTTAATGATGACCTGCGGTGATGTGGAATACATCATCGTGCGCCCGACCGATGCGCCCGTGTTCGTGGCAACGGGCGCCGCCGACTGCGGCATCTGCGGCGAGGATTCGTTGGTCGAGGCCAATCACGATGTGGTTGAGCTGGTCGACCTGAAGTTCGGCGGTTGCCGTTTCGTCGTCGCCGAGCAGGCCGGATCGACCGAGCGCGTTGAGCGCCGCTACAGCGAGCTCGGCTCCATACGCATCGCCACCAAGTATCCCAACATCACGCGTGCTCACTTCGGCAAGGTCGGTATGCAGGTCGAGATCGTGCAGCTGCATGGCAACATCGAGCTCGGCCCGATCACCGGTATGGCGGAGCGCATCGTCGACATCACCGCCACCGGCACCACCCTGCGCGAGAACAACCTGGTGGTTGTGGAAGACGTGCTGGCGTCCACCGCACGTTTCTTCGCCAACCCCTGCGCATTCCGAACCAACCCCCGCGTCGGCGAGCTTGCCAATGCTCTTTCCACTAACGTCAAGGAGGACTAAAGATGACCATGCGTCGTATCGATCTTGAAAAGGGCCAGGTATTCGAGGAGTCCCTGCTCAACCGCACGGGCGCCTTCAACGCCGAGGCCATGATCGCCGCCACCAACATCGTCGAGGACGTGCGCAAACGCGGTGACGAGGCGCTGCGCGAGTACACCAGCCGCTTCGACGGCGTCGAGATCGAGGATTTCCGCGTGTCCGACGAGGCTATTCAGGCTGCGCTTCAGAACGTCGACCCTGTGGTCGAGCGCGCGCTCGAGAAGGCCGCGGCGCAGATCCGTGACTTCCACGAGCGTCAAAAGCAGCAGTCCTGGATCAACGTTCGCCCTGATGGCGCCATGGTCGGCGCCAAGGTTCAGCCTTTGGATTCCGTCGGCGTGTACGTGCCCGGCGGCCGTGCGCTCTATCCTTCCTCCGTTTTGATGAATGCCATTCCCGCTTCCGTCGCCGGCGTGAAGCGCATCGTGTGCGTGACGCCTCCCACTAAGGACGGTTCGCTTGATTCGGCCATCATCGCCGCCTGCAAGCTTGCCGGTGTGACCGAGGTCTACTCCGTGGGTGGCGCGCAGGCCATCGCCGCGCTTGCCTACGGCACCGAAAGCATTACCAAGGTCGACAAGATCACCGGCCCCGGCAACGCTTTCGTCGCTGCCGCCAAGAAGCTCGTCATGGGCGATTGCGGCATTGACATGATTGCCGGCCCCTCCGAGGTATGCGTGGTCGCCGACGAATCGGCCCTGCCCGAGATGGTCGCCATCGATCTGATGGCCCAGGCCGAGCATGACCCGCTGGCAAGCTGCTACCTGGTCACCTTCAGCGACGAGTACGCCGATGCGGTCGAGGCCGCCATTGCCGAGCACCTGAAGCGCTCCACCCGCGCTGACATCACCTCTTCCTCCTTGGGCAACAAGGGTCTTATCGTGGTGTGCCCCGATTTGGCCAGCGGCATGGAAGTGGTCAACGTCATTGCTCCCGAGCATCTGGAGATGCACGTTTCCAACCCCTCTGAGCTTTTGGGCCAGATTCGTCACGCCGGCGCCATCTTCATGGGCGAGTGGACCCCCGAGGCCGTGGGCGATTACGTCGCCGGCCCCAACCACACGCTGCCCACCGGTGGCACGGCACGCTTCTCGAGCCCGCTTTCCACCGATGAGTTCGTGAAGAAGAGCTCGATCATCCAGTACAGCCCTGCATCGCTTTTGAACGATGCGTCCGCTATCGTGACCATCGCCGACCATGAGGGTCTGTGGGCGCACGCCGAGTCCGTCCGTCTGCGTCGCAGCATGCTCGAGCAGGGCGGCGCGAGCGCTTTGGAGGACTAATGGGCAAGGTCAGGAAATCGCAGGATGCCCTCGACGGCATCATTCCTTACGATCCCAAATACCTGCCTGCGCGCGTTCTTCTTTCCGCCAACGAGAACCCCAACTCCGTTCCTGCGGTTGTTGAGGAAGAGATTCTTACGGGCTTGAAGGGCTTTGCCTTCAACCGCTATCCCGATCCTTTGGCAAACGAATTGCGCGATTTGATCGCCGAGCGCGAGAACGAGGCCTTCGAGGCTGCTGGTGCGGAGCTGCGCTTCAGCCGCGAGAACGTGCTGGTGGGCAATGCCGGCGACGAGCTGCTGTTCGATTTCTCGCTAGCGTGGGGCGGACCGGGGCGCACGCTTTTGAACGTGGTGCCCACTTTCAGCGTGTACGCCGCCAACTCCGAGCTCACGGGCACGCGTGTGGTCGAGGTACCGCGCCGCGCGGATTACTCGATTGACGAGGAAGCCGTGATCGCGCGCGTTGCACAGGGCGACATTGACCAGGTGGTTATCACGAGCCCCAACAACCCCACGGGCGATGCGGTGTCCGAGGACTTCATGCAGCGTCTACTTGCTGCGACCGATGCGCTGGTGATGCTTGACGAGGCTTACATCGAGTTCGCTGAAGGAAGTCTGGCGCATTTGATTGCCGAGCACGAGAACCTGTTGGTGCTGCGCACTTTTTCCAAGGCTTACAGCTGCGCGGGCGTTCGTTTGGGTTACATCTTGGCTCAGCCGAGTGTCATTACCGAATTCATCAAGGTGCGTCAGCCTTATTCGGTTGATGCGGTGTCGCAGCTTATCGGTCGCGCCGTGGTGCGCCATAGCGACGCTTTTCAGCCGGGCATTCAGGCCATCAAGGGTGAGCGCGCTCTGATGTTGGAAGAGCTGTGCGCGCTGCCCGGCGTGGAAGCATACGATTCCTGTGCGAATTTCATCCTGGTGCGAATTCCCGATGCCGACAAAGTATGGGAAGCCCTGTACGAGCGCGGTATCTTGGTGCGCGATTTCAGCCACTCCAAGGGTCTGGAAAACTGCCTGCGCCTAACCGTAGGCACCGCCGCCGAAAACCAAGATCTCCTATCCGCTCTTCGGGAGCTGCTGGGCTAGCCGTCGTTGCCCTCGTCCATTCTTTAGCACGAAAAAGCACCGGAACGATTCCGGTGCTTTTCTTTGTGAGCTTACTCCTTCGAACTGGGTCAATGCTCTATGG
>CAVBOO010000041.1:0-7430 GCA_963597045.1 bacterium
AAGCTTTGAAGGCAGAGCGCGAGAAGCTTACCGCCAAAAAAGAGGCGCTTGCCCGCGCAGAAGCAGAAAAGAAAGAAGCAGAGTCCGCGCTCAACGACGCAAAACTCAACCTTGCACAAGCTCAGACAAGTCACCAAGAGCAAAAAGCGGTGCTTGAAAGCTCGAAAATGAGTTACGCCGAAGACTCGCTTGCAGAGCTTGAGGCTAAAACACGCAAGGCCGAAACCGTACTCGAAAACGCCGAAGCAGACGTGCACAAACGCGAGGACGCAATAACGCGCCAAAAGAGAGAAAAGGACCTCCTGGCCAAAATCGAGGCCGAGGCGAATGAACTGCAAGAAAAAATCAACGATGTAAGAAACAACATCGCCAAGAATTCCGCGGCAAAATCCGAAATCGAAAAGATACTCCCCTGCCAAAACCTGGAAGAGGCGCAATCGCAGCTGAAGCACGCACGCAGCAAACGCGAAAAACTGGAGCTCGCGCGCACCCAAGCAGAAGCCGAGCTTGAAAAGATCAGAAGGGAGCTCGCCCGCTGCAAGGATGCCCAAGAAAACTGTCAGGAAATCCTGAAGCACGCCTCTTCAATCGACGTTGATGCACAAACCGAACGCCAACGCCTCGCCGAAAACAAGCTCAACGAATACGCAGCGCAAGCCGAAGAACTCAGCTTCCGAAGAAAGACTAACGCGCAATCCGCCGAGCGGCTAAACCGCGCACTCGCAGCCTCAAAGAGCCTGGAAAAGCGCTATGCGCTAGCGAAAGAGCTCTCGGACGTCGCCAACGGAAAACTTACCGGGCAAGCGCGCATAAGCTTCGAAACCTACGTGCAGGGCATCTACTTCGACCAGATCATCGCCGCCGCCAACAGGCGTTTGGGCAGCTTGACCCAAGGGCGCTACGAGCTCTTGCGCGACACCAGCGGCGAGCGGCACCAAGGACAAACAGGCTTGGAGCTCAACGTGCTCGACAACTTCACCGGAAGGGCACGTAGCGCAAGCTCCCTTTCCGGCGGCGAAACCTTCCAAGCTTCCCTCTGCTTGGCTTTAGGACTCTCCGACGTGGTGCAGGCCCATGCGGGCGGCATCCAACTGGAAACCATGTTCATCGACGAAGGCTTCGGCTCCCTTGACCAAGAGGCGCTCACCGCCGCAATCGGCATGCTGTCCGGGCTGTCCAACGAAAACAAGCTCATCGGCATCATCAGCCACGTCGAGGAGCTGAAAGGCGCCATCGACCGCAAGATAATCGTCAAGCGCACACCTCTTGGCTCCAAACTGCAAATGGAGTTCTAGGCAAAGGCGTCGGCAGGAAGATTGGTGGCGTCTTCCCCGTTCACCAAGGCATCCGTCTCGCGCGCGATGCGCATCTCCTCGTCGGTGGTTACCACGCAGATCTTGATAGGACTGTCGTCGATCGAAATGATGCGGTTCATGCCGATAGCGCCCGACACATCGTTGCGCTCCTTGTCCAGGATCATCCCCATGTGCGCAAGGCCCGCGAAAATAAGCTCGCGCAATTCCGCGGAATTCTCCCCGATTCCCGCCGTCATAACCACGGCATCCAAACGGCGTATGGTCGCGTAATAGGAGCCGATGGTTTTCTGAATCTTGTACACGTACATGTCGATGGCAAGCTTCGCATTCCCGTTACCGAGCTTCGCCATCTGCAAAACCTCGCGCATATCCGAGGTGATGCCCGTGATGCCGAGCACACCGGATTCCTTGTTAAGCACCGCGTCCATCTCGTCAAAACTCAAGTTCTCGCGGCGCATCAGATAGGTGACGATGGAAGGATCGATGGAGCCTGAGCGAGTGCCCATCATGATGCCGTCGAGCGGAGTGAAGCCCATCGAGGTGTCGGTCGATTCGCCATGATTGATGGCAGCAATGGAACCGCCACTGCCCAGATGGCAGGTGATCAATCCTAAATCTTCAAGAGGGCGACCAAGCAGGTTGGCAGCCTGTTGGGCCGCGTAGCGATGACTCGTGCCATGGGCGCCATATTTGCGGATGTGATACTGCTCATAATAACGCATAGGCAAAGGATACATATATGCCTTGGCGGGCATAGTCTGATGAAACGCGGTATCGAACACGGCGGCCTGGGGCACGCCGGGCAAGAGCTTTCTCATGTGGTCGATGCACGCATCCGCGGGAGGATTGTGCAATGGGGCCAGAATCTCGCATTCTTTTATCAGGCTCAAGGCCGCATCATCGATAAGAATCGATCGATCGAAATGCTCGCCGCCGGACACGACGCGGTTTCCGATGGCATCGATCTCGCCAAGCGATGAGATGGGCGACGCGTCATCTTCAACCAAAGCCTGCAGCAACCACTCCAAGCATTCCTCGATCGACGCCCTCTCGAGCGCCGCCGTTCGCTTTACGCCAGCCTCAAGAAAACGAAGCGTTAGATCCGTTTGCTCAGCCCCGATACGGTCGGCCAGGAATTTCATCCGCGAGATCTTCCCATCGGTTTCGATGAGCTGGCATTTCAGGGTGGAACTCCCCGCGTTGATAACCAGAACAAGCATCTTTCCCCCTTTGTCGATAACGCACTCGCGACCTTTGCCGCGCTAACCCTGCGCCCCCAACGGCAGCAGCATGAGACTTCGCGCTCCAGCAAAAGGTCGCCCCTCATCAGCGTCCTTGTGCTTATTGTCGCACTAATCATGAGGTGCATGCGCCAACGAAGCCGGAGTTTCATCAAAGCGGCTGAGGATAAATGAGCGTGATAGAATTCTTGCTAATTGTGAGTTACCGAGGAGGCACCCATGGGCGAACAGCCTGCCAACAGCTGCACCGCAAGTGAAGCGCTTTTGAACTACATACAAAAGGGATTTCCCATTGCCCCGAAGTGGAGCATCGTCGCCTGTCTTGCCTTGCTGGCAGCCTTCGTCTTCATCGGTATCCAGGCCGCGCAAGAAGCCGCCTGGGTAACCAGCTTCAACTCCTTTGCCGCAAGCACCATTCAATCGTGGCGCAACCCTGCGCTCACCCAGGCAATGTGCGCCCTAAGCGCCATCGGAAGCGAGCTCGTCTCGACGCTAATCGCCTTGGTGCTCGTCGTCTGGCTCGCCATCAGGCGCAGATGGGACGATTTCCTCTACTGCCTGGGCAACTATGCAGTATTCCTGGCAATCTCGCAGGGAGCTAAGTTCATCTTCTGCACGCCCCGCCCCGTCGATCAAGCCATCGTAGACCTGCCTTTAAGCTTCTCCTACCCCTCGGGGCATGCCGGCACAAGCCTAATGCTTGCCTTCATGATCTCGATGCTTGCCATCGTTTACTTCAGGAAACGCGGGAAGTCCGACGCACCCGGCATCGTCATCATGGTCGTTTTGGTGCTGCTGGCGCTTTGCATCGCAATATCGCGCATTTACTTGGGCGTACATTGGGGAATCGACCTTGTTGGCGGCTGGTGCGTGGCGCTGGCCTGGGGTCTTCCCACCTTCACCTGGTTCATCGGCCAATATCCGCCGGCACGTTTCCAGGGCGGCAGCGACCCATACGGAGTCAAAGCCATCCAAGAAAAACGTGCCAGCGGCAAAACCAAGGACGAGGCCGCGGCCGAGTAAGCACCGAATAACTTATGCGCGCGTTATCTCGTAGCAGAAGTGGATCTTCTTGTTGCGACCGAAGTCCTCTGGAATGCTCTCGGCTGTGATGTCCTTCGCTTTAAGGCCAAGCTGCCTTAAGCCTTCCTGATCCAGCTTGAACGAACGCAAATTACCGCTGAACAAAATCGTACCCTCGGGGGCCAGAACGCAGGCCACCTTCTTTAGCATCGCAATGTGATCACGCTGGATATCCCAGGTGCGGTTGCCCATGGCCTTGGAATTGCTGAAGGTCGGCGGGTCAACGAACACCAGGTCAAACTGGGAGCCCTTCTCCCTTTCACCATCGAGCCAATCAAGCGTGTCGGCCTTGCTGAATCGATAGACCTTGTCCCTGAAGCCGTTGCGCTGCATGTTCCTGCGCGCCCACTCCAGATACCTTGGCGAAAGATCGACGGTTGCCGTGCTTGCCGCTCCACCTGCGGCGGCGTAAACCGAAGCGCTACCCGTGTATGCGAACAAATTGCAGAAACGCTTGCCGGAAGCGAGCTTCTCGATCAGAGCGCGCACAGGGCGATGATCCAAGAACAAGCCGGTGTCCAAATAGCCGGTAAGGTTCAGCTCGAACACATGCTCGCCTTCAACGGTGAGCAGATGCATATCCTTGCGCTCGGTGACCGCATATTGGCTGCCGCCCTTTTCCTGCTTACGCACACGCGTTGCGATACGCTCGTCGGGCACGTCGAAAATCGCCGAGGCAACCTTGATGGCATCGTCGAGACGACGTGCCGCCTTGGTGGGGTCGATCTCGCGCGGAGCCTGATACTCGGAAATAACCAGGTAGGGCTTCATATAGGATTTCACGGTTTCAGGCGAAATGGAGCGCACGTGCACGAAGCTGCGCTTCTGCTTGCCATCGCCCTTGAAGCCATCCTTGGCATCGCCTTTTGTGCGGCCATCCTGGAATTTGCCGACATCGGAACCGAATCTAGCGCCGCGTCCTCGCCCAGCCGATGAACGACGATCGACTTTTCCTGCTGGGCGTCCCTTGAAAGAAGAGTTGCGGCGCGCGTCATAGGCACGCTGCTCCTCAAGCGGGTCTTGGATGCGCATGCCCATGATCAAATCGATCGCAACCGCGTAATCAGGCAGGTCGACATCATAGACGCGATAGGCGAACACGCCCTCGCGCGAAGCCCATTTGCGGCGCAGCTTCGCCATTTTGCGCAAACGACCCGCAAACTGCTCGGCATGTCCCGAAGATACCGAGATCCTTTTCTCGTTTCCGGCAAGATCGATTACATCAAGCATCTCCAGGCGCGATGAGCCCAGGTCGTACAAACGAACCGTCGACTCGATGCGGCCGTTGTAGACAGTGCTCTGCTCGGTGGCATCCATAGTCATGAGCACATCGAAATTGGGATCGGGGGTGATGACAAGCATCTGCCAATCGGAGGGAAGCGTGCTTACGCCCTTGCGCAGAGATTCGATGACCTCGCGCAGGTTGTCCTTAGCCAGACGAATGCCGTAAGGAGGGTTAACTGCAACGAAGCCGGGGCGATCGAGCGGCACACCCGCGCGCGCAAGCGTCTTGTCCAACTCAAGGCAATCGGCCTGATCGAAGCTGACTATGGAGGAAAGGCCCGCACGATTAGCTGCGGTTTGGGCAATCTCAACACAGCGAGGATCGATATCGGCACCAAGGAAAAGCGGCTGCTCGGCCGAAAGCCCAGCCTCAAAGCGCTCGTCCGCCTCATCGATGAGTGCATAGAACTCCTCGGGCTTGTAGGGCAACCATGCCTCGAAGCCCCACTTCTCGCGAAGCAAGCCAGGAGCACGATCGGCCGCGATCATGGCAGCCTCAATCACCAAGGTGCCGCTGCCGCACATGGGATCCACGAAGGCTCCAACGCTTTTAGCACGTTCATGCCAACGACCCTTGAGGAGCAGGCCCGCTGCAAGGGCCTCCTTCAAAGGAGCAGTGACCTGGATGCCGTTTTCGCGATAACCGCGGCGATGCAAAGATCCGCCTGCGAAGTCGATGTTGATGGTCGCGCGCGCACCATGCAGGTTGACCCAAATGCCAAGATCGGGATTGTCCGGATCGACGTCGGGGCGCTCGCCATGAACGCTGCGCAAGCGGTCGCAAACGGCGTCTTTCACCTTTTGCCCGATGAAAGCAGTATTGCGCAAGGTATCTGAGGTGCCGCGCGCGAAAACGGCCATGGTCTTCTGTGGGCTCATATGCTTTTCCCAAGGAATAGCGCGCACCGAGGCATAAAGCTCATCGGCGTCTTTGGCGTCCACGCGATCGACGACGAGCATAATGCGCGAGGCGGCACGCGACCATAGGCACGCGCGATAGGCGTCGACCGGCTTGCCCTTAAACGACACCCCTCCGTTCAAAGGACGCACGCGGCGGATGCCCATATCCTTGAGCTCATCGGCGACCACGCCCTCAAAACCGAAGGGACAGGTTGCGAAAAACTCGAAAATACCTTCTGGCCTTTTGCCTTTAAAATCCCCAGAACGCTTGTACGCCATGACATCCTCCTTGAGCGCTGCAAGGGCACCCGTCGATCGTTGGGCACGCACCTGTTTGCGTGCTTTCTTTTCGCAAATTATATAAAGAAGGTGCCCGTTAAAACTCGAGGAGATGAAATCCATCCTCCCAAGTTCGAACGGGCACCAAGACATTATGTTGTGCGCTGCAGGCAGCCCCGGTCCAACGAAGGCACCAGGCGGCCTTGAAACGCAAAGAGGCCTTAGTCCTCCAGATAATCCTTCAGCTTCTGAGATCGGGAAGGATGGCGCAGCTTGGCAAGCGTTTTGGACTCGATCTGACGAATACGCTCGCGCGTGACGCCGAACTCGCGGCCAACCTCCTCAAGCGTGCGGGGATGACCGTCGACCAAACCGAAGCGAAGCTCGATGACCTTGCGCTCGCGCTCGGCCAAACCGTCGAGCGTCTTGCGCAGTTGCTCCTGCAGCATGCTGAAAGAAGCAGCATCGGGAGGAACCACGGCGGCATCGTCCTCGATGAAGTCGCCGAGCTGGGAGTCCTCCTCCTCGCCAATGGGAGTTTCCAAGGAAACGGGCTCCTGGGAGATCTTCTGGATCTCACGGACGCGCTCCTCGGTAAGGCCCATCTCCTCGCCGATTTCAGCGGGGGTTGGTTCGCGACCGAGCGACTGCAAAAGCTGGCGCTGGATGCGAACGAGCTTGTTGATGGTCTCGACCATGTGCACGGGAATGCGGATGGTACGCGCCTGGTCGGCGATTGCGCGGGTGATGGCCTGACGGATCCACCAGGTTGCATAGGTGGAGAACTTGAAGCCCTTGGTGTAGTCGAACTTCTCGACCGCGCGGATCAGGCCGAGATTGCCCTCCTGGATGAGGTCGAGAAAGAGCATGCCGCGTCCCACGTAGCGCTTTGCGATGGAGACGACGAGGCGCAGGTTGGCCTCGATCAGGTCGTCTTTGGCGTCGAGCCCCACCTGCTCGATGCGGGTGAGACGGCGCATCTCGCGGCGGGTGAGCTCGCGCTCCTCCTCCTCGGCTGCCTCGATCTCGGCGGTGGCGGCAAGGCCTGCCTCAATCTTCATGGCCAGGTCGACCTCCTCGCTGGCCGTGAGCAGGTCCACCTTGCCGATCTCCTTCAGGTACATGCGCACCGGGTCGCCCGTGAGCATGGAGACGCTGGCCGCCTCGGCCCTCTGGTGGCGGGCCTCCAGGCGACGCTTGTGCTTTTCGGCCTCGGTCTCCTCGTGCTCCGGCTCGGGCGCAAGCTCGTCGGCCTTTGCCGCGGAGGCGGCGGGCGCCACGCCCAGCTCGGCGTCCGGGATGCCCTCCATGATGTCCTCGTCGGACA
>CAVBOO010000042.1:0-7399 GCA_963597045.1 bacterium
CGCGCGTGGTGTAGGCCTTCATAATGCCGATCACCTTGCCGATGGCCATGGGACCCACGCCGGTGCCGATGGGCGCACCGCCGGAAGAGCAAGAGCTCGAGGTCACGTAAGGGTAGGTTCCATGGTCGATGTCGAGCATGGTTGCCTGGGCGCCTTCGAACAGGATGTTCTTTCCGGCGCGCTTTGCCTCGGCCAATAGCTGAGTGGTTTCGGCCATGAAGGGCTTCAGGATGGTGGCGTAGGGCAGATACTCGTCGCAGATCTCATCGACCGTGTAGGTGTGAATACCGTAGATCTTGTCGAGGATGGGGTTTTTCTGGGCAAGAGCAGCCTCAAGCTTCAGGCGGAAAATCTTCTCGTCCATCAAGTCTTGAACACGGATGCCCTTACGGGCAGCTTTGTCCTGGTAGCAGGGGCCGATGCCGCGCTTGGTGGTGCCGATGGAGTTCTTGCCGAGGCTCTTCTCGTCGGCGCCGTCCAAATCCTTGTGGTAAGGCATGATCAGATGCGCATTGCAGCTGATCTTAAGGTTTGAGCAGGAAATGCCCTCGGCCTGAAGCATTGCCATTTCCTTAACCAGGGCACCGGGATCGATGACCACGCCGTTGCCGATAACGGGAACGGCGTTTTCGTACATCACGCCCGACGGCATCAGGTGAAGAGCAAGTTTGGTGTCGCCGTGAACAACCGTGTGGCCGGCGTTGTTGCCGCCACCGTAACGAACCACGTAATCGTAATGGCTGGCAATGAGGTCGGTGATCTTACCTTTTCCCTCGTCACCCCACTGGGTACCCACCAAAACCGTACTAGGCATGCTTTATTCCTTTCGGTCACGTTGATGGGCCGAAGCACACGGGCTTCCTTTATGGCCAAAGACGCCTTGCGAACGCCTTTCATCAACGAACAAAGGGGCTGCCAAAATGCCCCTAATGACTAGGAAATGATACTACAGTTCAATATGGTTGACCGAAGGTTCTAGCGAAGAAAACAGCTCTACCACCTCTGGATGGCAGGTGAACAAAATCACCTGGCGATGCTCGGCCAACTGAGCCAAAGCGCGCGCCGCACCTGCTCGACGCTTTTCATCGAAATTGACCAAAATATCGTCGCACATGACAGGCAATTGCTTGCCGACTGCATCGGCAGTGAGCAAAAGCGCAATGCGCAAGGAAAGATAGAGCTGCTGGCGGGTGCCCATCGAAAGATGCTCGGGACGCTCCACGGTAAGCAGGGCGTCCGTCACCCGAATGGCGCCGCTGGCGTCCATGGAGACTTTGCGCCATGCGCCTTCGGTCATGAGTTCCAAAAGCTCGGAGGCACGACGGTACACCTCGGGCTGCGAGACCTTTTCCCAATCGGCGATTGCGCGCTTCAAGCTCACGCGTGCCAGAAGAAGGCAGGCCAACTGGCGCTCGGCATCCTTCAAGTTGGTTCTGATTCGGTTAAGCTCTAACTTGTCGGCATCAAAATCCCAGTTGGCAAGAGCGAAGTTCAACTTCTCCTTGAGCTCGCCGGTGCGCTGGCTGGTTTCTTGAGAAACCTGGATAACACGCTTCCTGTCGGCAACCAAGCGCTCCACTATGGCGTCAAAATCCTCAGGGGAGGCATCGGCGGGAAGCTTGTACGCCGCACACAGCTCAGCCCTGCCTTTGCGCAGGATGTCGAGCTCTTCTTCAAGTGATTGAATTTGAAGTTTGGCGGCCTTGCTCGTTTGAGCGCAGCTAAGCCTATCCTGCTTGCCCTGCTGCACGTTGGCAAGCAACTCACGAGCACGTTTGATGCTGCCCGCAGCCTTGGACAAATGATGAGCGGAAAGGTAGGTTTCGACTTTTGCCTGCTGATCGTCAAGCTCGCGCTGGCATTCCGCCAACATCAAGGAATCCTGGCGTTTGACCCATTCGGCCTTTTTCAAGCGATCGTTCATTTCATCTTCAACGCGACTTGGCTTGAAATTAGTTGCAAAGCCAGCGATGCAGATGAACAGAGCGCCGATCAGCATGACCGAAGAACCGGCAAGGGCCGTTATGGTCGGTTTGGCCAAAGCGCGCATAACGAACCATGCACAAATGGCAAGCATCACCAAAGAGACGACGATGGACAAAACCAGCCTGACCCGACGTTGGCGCTTGGCGCTTTGGCGTTCCTTGGTGAAGTCGTGGTCACTCGCAAGCGCCTCATAGGCCAAGCGGCTGGCCGATTCGTTTTTCTTGGCGATGTCGGCGGCATGCTGAGCACGATCGAGGCTTGCCTGTTGTTCGGACAAACCCTCTTCCAGGCGGAACATCTCAGCCTCACTCAAAGAAGCAAGCCGATACTGGTCGCTTTCCTGAGGATGACGGAGTCTCTCGGTTGTTTCCCTTTCAAGGGAACGTGCTTCGGCAAGCCTTTCCTCAAGTTCCTGCGCGCGATCATCAAGCTCGCGCAGGCGATTCTGTGCGTTGCGCGTTTTTTGAATCTCATCGTTTAAGTCTTCCTGGTTTTGCGCCAAGGAATCCATACGAGGAACAAGCTCGTCGAGCTGCTTTTGGTCGGAAAGGTAAGACTCCGATTGCGTGGCACCTTCGCGCACACGATTTTTCAGGCGAAGCTCAGCGGCGCGCAGGTTGGAAACGCTGTTGGGTCGCTGGGCTGATTTGGACACAAGCGCATGAATTTCCGAATCGATTTCGGACAAGGCCTGAGCAGGCGACGCCCCCGTGCCGGAACCAGCGGTGAGCAGATGGGCGGTAACCTCGTCATGACTTTTAAGGTCAAGCAATTCGTCCGAGGTAAGCAAGAACATCGTGTCGTAAGTATCGGCATCGATGTCGGACAAAACCCCGTACTCGTCGTTGGGCTCATCGGTGTTTTTAGCACGCTTGAGCTCTGCGGTTTCACGTGTGCTGGCATCGGTGAAGAAAAGGCTTCCCACGCGCTCGGCAGATTCAGGTTTGTACGAGTTTGCGGATGCCCGCGAGCGAGGCCAGCCGAACAGAACGCCGCGAACAAGCTGGTTAACGGTGGTTTTGCCCGCCTCGTTAGGACCGTAGACAAGGTTCAAGCCTGGCTTGAAGGGCCCTATCACACGGTTGGCGAAGGCGCCGAAGCTCGTGAGCTTCACATACTCCAAGAACACCGAATTCGCATCGGTTTGAAAGGTACGCTCGTTTTTATTTTTGCCCGTTGCGGCTTTGTTTCCTTTTCCCATGCCACACCTCAATCCAGCAAATCCAAAACGATGGTCTTCGAGCGCTCGAGCATCTTCTCGGGTTTCAGCCGAGTCTGCATAGGAGCGCCCAAGCCCAGCTCCTCGTATTCGGTCTCAAGTGCGGCGGCGGTAGCTGCCGGATCTGCAGCCATGCTGTCGATGGTTTCAAGGAAAAGCGCCGAGAACAAACCTTCTTGGCGCAACTTCTCTTCGTCGATAGGTAACTGATTTTCGTTGCTTATTTCATCCACATAGAAAAACGGAAAGCCCTCGTTCACCGAATGGCGCAAATCCTCGACAAGCTGATCGGACAAACGCCGATGAAGCTCGGTGCGGCCCACCAGCTTCACGCGGAAAATCATTTCCTTGGCATGGGAATTCGAACTGAGGGCGAACTGTTTGTTGATGATAAGTTCACGAATCTCGGAGATGGTGGCGCAATCCGAAATGTCAATCTTGAATTTTTGCCATTCGATGACCGCCGTGCTGATGAATTGCACATCAGGCGCAACGCCTTCCGTCAGCGTGACCTTGAGCACACCATGAGGACCTACTTCCTGCGCGGCTCTGCCTTGCGGGGCGCCCGAGTAAGCGATATAGGGGTGCTCAACATTGGGCAGCGCGCGGAAATGATGGACATGCCCGAGCGCCCAATAATCAACCCCACGACCGTAGAGGCTCTTAGGGTTAACCGGGGCACGCGTTGGGTCGATATCCAAACCGGAATGCATGACCCCCACCATGAAAGGCGCGGTTTTGCCGGTTGCTTGCTCCGCGGAACGGCGATCTATCCCCGCTGAAATATCCTCGTCGCCGGGGAAAGAGGCATTCAAAAAGCCGCGGCCCCCCAGCAAAGCCAAGGTCTCTCCTTCTTTCTCGAAGGCGAAGAAGGACGCTTTCTCAGCGGAAAACCAATGCATATTGGCGGGCAGGATGGAATAATCATCGTCCCAGCTCACGTAAGGATCATGATTTCCATTACAAAAGTAAACCGGGATAGAGGCCTGGTTCAGACGCTCCATCCCTGCCACGAACATGCTGAAATCGCGATAGCTGGGATGCGAGTTGTCGAACAGATCGCCCGGCATTACCACGAAATCCACCGCTTCGTTAAGCACCAGATCGACGAGTTTTTCGAAGGCTGCGGCCACAGCGCGCATCATCTTTTCAGACCATTGCTCCGACGAGGTGCGCAAACCCTTGAAAGGCGCACCGATATGCAGGTCGGCTGCATGGATGAAAGTGATCTGGTGCGGCATGGCTGAATCCTAGTAATTCGAATCGTCGAAGAAATCGCCGAACTTGGTAAATTCGGGGATGAAGGTGAGTTTGATGTCCTTGGTCGCGCCGTTGCGATGCTTGGCAACAATGAGTTCGGCGGTGCCCCAATCGGGACGTTTGTCCGATTCAGCCTCGGCTTCGGAAGTGGAACGATCGATGAACATGACGATGTCGGCGTCCTGCTCGATGGAGCCCGATTCACGCAGGTCGGAAAGCATGGGGCGCTTATCGCCACGTGTCTCGACCGAACGGGAAAGCTGGGATAGGGCAAGAATGGGAACGTTCAGCTCCTTCGCCAAAACCTTCAAACCACGGGAGATCTCCGCGACCTCCTGGTTGCGGTTGTTGGGATGAGGAATAACAGGCTGCATCAGCTGTAAGTAGTCGATGATGATAATGCCGCGCTCGATGTCGCGCATTTCACGGCGTGCCTTCGTGCGCAGCTCGGTGAGCGTAAGCGAAGGGGAGTCGTCGATGTAAAGATCGCAATTGGAAAGCGAGCCGGAAGCGCGCACCAGATCTTCCCAGTCCGAGTCCTTCAAAAAGCCACCGCGCATGCGATGAAGTTCGATGCCCGACTCAGCGGCAAGAAGACGTTGGGTAATCTGAACAGACGACATTTCCAGGCTGAACAAGGCAACGGTGCTCCCCAACTTAGCGGCATTTGTTGCCAGGTTCATTGCAAACGAAGTCTTACCAACGGCAGGACGAGCAGCCAAGATGATCAGGTCGCCGCCTCGCAAACCGTTGAAGAGCTTATCGATATCCTTGAAGCCCGTTGGGACGCCCTGCATGGAGTCGTCGCGCTGGGACATCTTAACGATTTCCTCGATAGCCTCGGCGTTGAGCTCGGCAATGCCCTTGAAGGTGGAGCTGACGGTGCCCTCGGTGACGCCGAAGAGCTTTGCCTCGGCTTGACTCACCAATTCCTTGGCGTCGTTGGGGGAGTCGTAAGCAAGCGCTTTGATCTCGCCGGCGGCGCGGAGCAACTGCCTGCGCAAAGCATCACGCGCAACGATGTCGGCATGATGCTGCCAGCTTGTGAAAGCAAAGGTGTTATCGGCTAGTTCCAGCAGGTAGCTTGAGCCACCCGCCTGCTCCAATTCGTTCTTGGAATTAAGGTAATCGGCAACCGAAATAGCGTCGATAACGATGGACTTCGAGTTCATCTCGCGCATGGCCGCAAAAATAACCTGATGTTGATTCCTGACAAAATCCTCAGGCTTAACCTTTAGGGAAACTTCTTCGAATACGCCAGTCGAAAGAAGGCAAGCAGCCAACACTGTTTTTTCCGCCTCGATGTTCTGAGGAAGAGAAGCTTGCGAGGTATCAGCTTGCTTACCTTGAGCAAATTCCGGCATCAAATGCCCCTTTCGAATACGTATGCACACATAGTGCCTAGAAGAAGATGTTAGCTGCTTTCATTGTAACCGCCGAAAAGGCCGAAAAGCTTGAATCCAGGTCAACTACATCGGTCTAAACATACTCAAAGCAAAGCTGTTGAAAGCAAGGAGATAGCATGAGCTTGGAACCAAAAGCAGGCCGCCCTACCCTTGGATTTCTTTTACCTCAAGTATCCCCTCACCCTTAGAACCCCTTAGTTTCACGTGAAACCAAAAAGGCGAACCCCGGAATCGGGATTCGCCTTTGAAAATATACGCGGCAGCGCTATTTACTCAGCGTCAGCTTCCTCAGCGGGAGCCTCAACTGCAGCTTCCTCGGCCTCGGCGACCTCTTCCTCAGCTGCAGGAGCAGCGAAGGTGGTCTCGTCGCCAACCAGAACGGTGACGGTGGCCTTGATGTCGCGATAGAGAGCCAAGGTGACAACATGCTCGCCAGCAGTCTTGATGGCATGCTTGAGGTTGATGTCACGCTTGCTGAGCTCGATGCCGGCCTGCTCCTTGATTGCTTCTGCAATCTGAGCGGAGGTGACGGAACCGAACAGGACGCCTTCCTCGCCAACACGGGCGATGACCTTAACCTGAGCAGCCTCAAGAGCAGCCTTGGTTGCGGTAGCTTCGGCGATACGCTTCTCTTCACGAGCAGCGATGTTGTGCTTGCGGTTCTCAAGCTGCTTCAGGTTGCCCTTGGTAGCGCGGAGAGCCTTCTTCTGGGGCAGAAGGTAGTTGTTGGCGAAACCGTCGCGAACGTCGATGACGTCACCTTCGCCGCCCTTGCCCTTAACTTCGGTAAGCAGAATAACCTTCATCTGTTACCTCCTATTAGCGATCGCGACGATTGCCACGGCTGCTGACTGCAGGCACAACGTAGGGCATAAGAGCCATCTCGCGTGCACGCTTGACAGCGTTGGCGATGTCGCGCTGATGCTGGACGCAAGCGCCGGTCACGCGACGGGGCTTGATTTTGCCGCGATCGGTGACGTACTTGCGAAGCATCTGGGTGTCTTTGTAGTCGATGTACTCTGCATGCTCTTTGCAGAACTGGCAGTACTTACGACGAGGTTGCTTGTTATGTTCAGCCATTGTCTTGCCTTTCGGTGATTAGAACGGGATATCTTCGTCGTAAACCGAGGCATCAACCACAGGAGCCGCCTGAGGAACCTGATAAGCAGGAGCCTGCTGCTGATAGGCGGGTGCCTGATAGGTAGGTGCGCCGTTGGCGGGAGCAGCACCGTTGCGGCTGCTCATGAATTCGATCTCGTCAACGATGACTTCGATCTTGCTGCGGCGCTGGCCGTCACGCTCCCACTGGCTCCATCGAAGCTTGCCTTCGATTGCGACCTTGCTTCCTTTGGAAATGAAGCGGGAAACGCTTTCGGCACGATTACCGAACATCGTGCAGTCGATGAAGTTGGGATAATCTTCCCACTCACCGGTCTGCTGGTTGCGACGACGGTCGTTGACAGCAACACCGAAACTCAAAACGGAAGTACCGCTCGCAGTCGAGCGAAGCTCGGGGTCGCGCGTCAAG
>CAVBOO010000043.1:0-7284 GCA_963597045.1 bacterium
GCCTTCAGCGTGCCCTTGCCCATGTAACGCTCGGAGTCGCCGTCGCGAAGCTCGACGGCCTCGAATGCGCCCGTCGAAGCGCCGGAAGGAACCATAGCGCGGCCGACGGAACCATCGTCCAGCGTGACCTCGACCTCGACCGTGGGATTACCGCGAGAGTCCAAAACCTCGCGACCGTACACATCGATGATGATGCCCATGGAATGCAACCTCCTGGTTGTAGATATAAAACTTGCACTATGGTACCACTCACGCCCTACGCGCGCCCCTATTCCTTAAGGCACCGTAGCTCCGCAAAGCGGCTTCATTAAAGAAAGTACGCGAGGGCAAAGAGAGCCAGCGCTCCAAGCAACAGCACCGCGACATCGGCAGGGCGAAGCTTGTTGGAATTTAAATGCGACTGCCTATCCGAGCCGTAGCAACGAGCGTCCATCGCGTCGGCCAAGCGGTTGGCCTGGCGAAACAGCGAAACGATCAAAGGAATGAACAGTGACGCGTGGGCCAGTACGCGCTTCAGCAGCCCGCCCTGGTCGTAAGTGGCGCCGCGGCTCAGCTGGGCGCGCCGCAAACCAAGATACGACGCATAAGCCAAAGGAATGAAACGCAAAACCAGGGTGCAAACCATGGCTGCGTCCTTCACGGGAAAACGTAGCAAGCGCAAAGGCGACAAAAGAGAGCGCAGGGCATCGGTGATCTTGGTTGCCGGAGTCGAGAAAACGAGCACGAAGCTCGCCCATACGATCAGCACGATGCGACACGCGTAGAACAGCCCATGCATGCAACCCTGAGGGCTGAAGGCGATGCTGCCCGCTATCGCGATCGGAGGAAGGCCTTCGGCAAAGCCGGCGGAAACCCCCGTGTAGCTTGCCAAGGCGGAGCCGTTTTCCACGTTCATCACGCTGTTGCAAGCCACGATGAACAGCAAAATCGCGCAAACGGGCGCAGCCGTAAGAAGCAAGCGCTTGCACGGCAATCGGCCTGCCGCAGCAGCCGCCACCAGCAGAAGAAAGGCCACACCCAGACCACGCCAGGATTCGATGAAGAACACCGCCACCGAAAAGACGGCAAGCATAACGAGCTTCACCCGGGCATCCAGGCGATATAGCGGACCCGTGCCGGGAATGAAGATGTCGAAAACGGCGGACATGCGCTCAAGTATAGCGGCTACGGAGGCATGAACTCCGGCGAGGGCGGAATCCGCCCGAGGCTAATCGAGCGACGACCAGACGCGCTCGGCCATGCGCAAACGAGCCGAAAGCTCCGCGCCTGTGGCGCCGTGCATCTCGCCTATCTCGCGAACGCCCTGCGAAACCAAATCAAGAACAGGTTCGCAGCCAGCCTGCGCCCCGATAGCCTGCGCGCGGGAAAGAGCGCCCAACATCCCTTCGACCAAAAAGGAGATGACGACGATGGCGTCGGGCTTGATCTCTTCCCCTTCGCGGCAAAGCACGAGCGTCCACAACCTAAGAAGGAAGCTCTGAAGCTTCTCTGAAAGAATCGCTCGATCAACCTGTTTGAAGGCAAGAACAAGACGCGGATGGTCGGCTACGCTCCAACAGGAAGTCCCGCCTTCCGAAGCCAAATCGGACAAGGCCGAAATGGCCCCGGCGGAAAACACCAGCTCCTGCTCGAGCGCCTTTTGCAAAAGGTCGCCAGAATCCTCGTAGTGATAATAGAAGGTGGCACGGTTGCACTGCGCGCGCTCGGCCAGCTGGGAAATCGTCACCTTCCTGAAGGGCTCAAGCTCGAGCAGGCACCAAAGCTCGTCGATCAAGCGCTGCCGAGCTTGAATATCTGTTCGACTGTACGCAATGCGAGCCATGGGCGCCCTTCCTCCAGGAATAATCAAGCACCATCCTCGAAAACGCGTGCGGCAAACCCGGGAAGCGAACGGACGCCAAAGCGGAATTTTCGCCGACAAAAATCGAAAAGCTTGCAAGCATCTACAATAAACAATGACCACCTGCGAAAACGCCTGATAATGCCTTACTAAAAAGTACGAAAGCATTGCAGATTTCAAAATATGCGATGTTAGGCGTTCATCTAATTCTTGGTAGGTAATTTCATCAGTTTGCTGATGGCTAATTAGACATTAATCAAACAGTGTTGGAATTCGTATAGATGCACAGCACCGCGTAAAGCGCTATGGGGCAAAAGCCATCGCTTAAAAACAGCGCACGGATGAAAACGGATCAAAGCAGCAGCTCACATTCCTAATTCACGGTAAGTGCCGGGCGTCATTGCGCTAAGCCCTAGGCAACGTTGCGGTAAGCCTTGGGCAACATCCACATCTTCTTCATGCGTTAACCCCAAGAAACACCCCGGAAAGCCCCGGTTAACTCGAATGCTGAGCAGGTGAGTCAACTCGCCCTAACAACGCCTGAGCAATTGCGCATATGTGCCGTTCATCAGCGCAAAGATTCTTTAGCGCAGCCAGCGGAAAAGAACGTATACTCAAATCACGGCGTTGCACACGTCGGCTGTGGCCGCAAGGCCCTGGCACAAGCCGCAACGCACGATGAAAGACCATCCCTCAAGAAGAAAGAGGTTCATTATGCATCCCGGATTGCTCGTTGGCGCAGGTTTCCTCCTCGGTACCGCAGGCATCAAGGCCGCCACTTCCAAGACCGCTCGCAAGGGTTACGTGAAAACCATCGCTTGCGGCCTTAAGGCAAAAGAAGAAGTCGAGACCGTCATCGACGAGGCCAAGGCCGAGTTCGACGACATGATGGCCGAGGCCGGCTACGAGAAAAAGGTCGAGGCTGAAGAGGAAGCCGACGAAAAGGCGATCGAAGCCTAAACACGCGCCTTGTTCATAGGTATTCCTGACGCCCATCGCATAACACGGTGGGCGTCGCTGCTTTAGCTGCTTTTATTTCGGCTGCAGCACGTTTGTTGGCAGCCAATCCCCAGGCAAAACACCCGCAATCCCTTAAAGAGGAATCATGCGTTATCTCATCAAAAACGAACTTCCCGGTCGCATCCGCTTCGACTTCCAGGGCAAAATCCCCGAACACGACGCGGTTGCGCTCGAAGAGCTATTGATCACCCTGCCCGGCGTCATCAAAACGGTCGCCTACCCCAAGGCGGGCTGCCTTACCGTCACCTTCGAGGAGGCGCCCCAAGAAAGCCTTGCCGCAACGCGTGAGAGCATCGTTTCCTACCTTGATGAGCTGTCGCTTGACGAGGTGAAAACCTGGGAGCCCAAGGATTCGCTCGCGCTCGCCCCGCGCCCGCGCCACCTGTTCCACAAACTGGCCACGATGACGGTTATGCATTACGCACGCCGATTCTTCCTGCCCAAACCCATCTTGTTCGCCTTCCGCCTGTGGCGCGCCATCCCCTTCTGGAGGGCCGCGCTTAAATCGCTGCGCCAAGGCAGGCTCGACGTCGCCGTGCTTGACGGCGCGGCCATCTTGATGGGCTTCATCAGCGGATCGGGAGCGGCGGGCAGCTCGATGTTCCTGCTGAACGTCGGCGGCGTGCTTGAAGATTACACGCAGCGCCGCAGCGAATCGAGCCTGGTGCAAAGCCTGCTCGACATCCCCACCAACGCCCGCCTTGTTCAGGGCGACATGGAGTTCGAGGTTCCCATCTCCGAGCTTAAGCCGGGCGATGTTGTGGTCGCGCGCTTCGGCGACGCCGTCCCCGTCGACGGCGAAGTCGTCAGCGGCGAAGCGGCCATCAACCAAAGCTCGCTCACCGGTGAGCCCATCGCCATCGTTCGCAAAGAGGGCGACAGCGTCTATGCCGGCACCGCCGTTGAAGAGGGCGAGATCATGATCCGCATCACCGGCGATCCGCAAGACTCCAAGATTCGCTCCATCGTCACCACGGTCGAGCAGTCCGAAGCGCTGAAGTCCAGCGATCAAAAGCGCGTCGAATCCATGGCCGACTCGCTGGTGCCCTGGAACTTCCTGCTCGCAGGCATCGTCGCCCTCACCACGCGCGACCTCACCAAAACAACGGCGGCGCTCATGGTCGACTACTCCTGTGCGCTCAAGCTCAGCGGCTCCATCGCCGTCATGGCCGCCCAACGCGAAAGCGCCAAGCGCGGCTTCACCGTTAAAGGCTCGCGCTACTTCGATCACATGGCCGAAGCCGACACCATCGTCTTCGACAAGACGGGCACCCTCACCCAGGCCGCCCCTGCCGTTTGCTGCGTGAATACCTACGATGGCTACGATGAAACCGAGGTCCTGCGCCTGGCGGCCTGCCTGGAGGAGCACTTCCCGCACCCCGTCGCCCGCGCCGTGGTCAACAAGGCCATGGAAGAAGGCATCGAGCATCGCGAGCGTCATGCCGAGGTCGAGTACATCGTCGCCCACGGCATCGCCTCGAGCCTTGACGGCAAGCGCTGCGTCATCGGGTCGGAGCACTTCGTCCTTGAAGACGAAGGCGTCGAGATTCCCACAGACGAGCTGGAGCGCATCCGCACCAAAGCCAACGGGACCTCGCCTTTGTACTTGGCGGTCGATAGCATCCTGCGCGGCGTGATCTTCATCGAAGACCCCATGAAGCCCAAGGTAGCTCAGGTTATCGCCGAGCTTCGCGAGCAGGGTTTCAAGCATGTCATCATGCTCACGGGCGATAACGAGTCCACCGCGAAGATCATCGCCGAAGAAGCCGGCATCACCGAGTTCGTGGCCGAGATGCTCCCCGATGATAAGCATGAGTACGTGAAGAAGTTACAAGCAGAAGGCCGCAGGGTTTGCATGGTCGGCGACGGCGTTAACGACTCGCCCGCTCTTAGCGCCGCGCACGTAAGCGTTGCCATGAGCGGCGGCAGCGCCGTGGCGCGCGAGGCCGCCGACATCACGCTTGTGTCCAACGACTTGGAGGCTCTGGTGGAGCTGCGCAAAATCAGCACCATCCTCATGAGCCGCATGAACAAAGGTTATGGCTTTGCGATTGGCTTCAACTCGCTTTTGATGGCGCTCGGCATCGGCGGAATCATCACGCCCCAGCTCTCGAGCGCGCTTCACAACGGCTCCACCGTCATGCTGAGCGCCTGGGAAGCTCGCAAATTCCTGCCCGAAACGGCCAAGGAATAAAGCGAAGCTGGTTTAGCCTCAAGAAAAGCTAACGTCTACCACCAGCGCTCCAACAACAGACGCCCCGTATGATCCTCTAGCTTAGAATCATACGGGGCGTTTTCACTAAATCATATTTTCATTCAACTGGCCTTCGGCGCCTTGCTGTATCAAGCGATTGCCCTTCCAGCAAACCCAACCACAAGCGCGCAAATATATATGCAACATAGCAAAGCATAAAGCAATCCAAAGTCATACATAACGGGCGCAAGCTTGAAATAGACAATGAAAGCCGAGCACAGCACAAGGCCGACAACCATACTTGGCAAATCTCCCGGCTTGGGCGAAAGCGCCCTGGAGCTCAACCAGATAATGCAGGCCGAAAGAAAGATTAAGAACAAGCCTCTCCATGCGCAAAATCCAAACTGACCGGTATTTCCTCTCTGATACTCAACCAGCATCGAATTATCGAGTAGGACCAAGGCAATTCCAATAAGGGGAATTATTGCGGCAGAAAGAAAGCATCGAACAAGCGTAACTATTTTATTCATAGGGACCTACTTAGAACCATAGGTGAAGAAGCAAACGATCTGCTTCTTGCCGCCCATGCCTGACGCCTTCGCGTCAAACCATATATTCACAAAGTGGAAAAGGTCTTTGTGACCATCGTGAAATTCCTGATAACCCCACGATAACGTATGAGATATTGTGTTACCCGAAAACTTCAATACCCTTTTTACTTTGTTTTCATTCTGGATAAGGATGTTCCGATTGCTCACAGACCCCAGTTTTGGTGTTATTTTTCCTTTAACTGATTTCAGGTTAATCTTTTTCTCGTTGCCTGAAAGGGTCCAGGTAGCAGTCACTTTGACAGAGACGATCGAGTCCGACTTGTTGACACTATTATTTGATGCTAACGAAGGGGTATTTCCTGCCCTGGAGAGCTCTTGATCGGAATGGATACCCTCAAAAACGAACTCGTACTCTGTCGCACCTTCATTCAGAGCGCCGTCAAAAGAGACTAGGCTCTTATTGATGCTTACCAAATCGGGATTGATGGTTTGAGGCAAGTCGTCGTCGGGGTCAACAACAAGAACCCGAGCCTCCGGGAACTTGGTATCAACGTAGTTGAGCGCGATTCCTCCCTCGGGGACGATGAGGCCCGAGGATAGGCTCTTGGTAGCAGCGGTTCCTGTTTCTGCAAAACTAAGTTTTGGAGACATAAGCAAAGTTGAAGCACCTAGCGCCCCTGCTGCGAAAAAACCTCGTCTAGAGATGTTGGATTCCATAATTCCTCCTTGAACTGGGTTTCTTATTTTCACAATATTTGATGGTTGTATCGTTTGTCAATACGGTTACACTAATCTTGTCAGATTTGATCGATTGGCAAAACCAGCCCAAGGTTGCAAAGGAAAAAGTGTGGCTATCGTTATTCATTTGGATAAGGTCATGGGCGATCGCGGGGTTAGCGTTTCTGAATTGGCGCGCACTGTCGGCATCACACGCGCAAACATGTCAAACCTCAAAAGCGGCAAAATCAAAGCCATTCGCTTTTCGACCCTAGAAGGAATCTGCCGTTATCTAAAATGCCAGCCTGGCGACATTATCGAATTCGTAGATGACCAGCAGGATATGACGACCAAGGGCTAGAAACCCTAAAGCAGTTGCCACTACACAGTTAGTTACTAAGGAGAAGTATGTATTCGCTCAGCTGGGTCTTTGCTTCGCAAGTATTAGCTATCGCGGCTATCGCC
This sequence comes from bacterium, assembly GCA_963597045.1. Taxonomy (GTDB): domain Bacteria; phylum Actinomycetota; class Coriobacteriia; order Coriobacteriales; family Eggerthellaceae; genus Anaerotardibacter. The sequence goes on from CAVBOO010000043.1 coordinate 6,788, forward strand.
CTGGGGCAAGCGTTCAGCCCCAATGACTACCAAGGATTTAGCCATTTTCTTCTGATCGTTTCTTCTTTAGCCGCTCTTTCTTTATGCTGCCTTGCACGCCATGAGATCAATTGGCTCAAAGGCAAGCGCCAACTTCAGGGCATTTTTAAATACCTGAGGGGGATCTGTCTGCTGGCAACCGCCGCATTACAGCTTTTCTGTCTTGTGTCAGGAGCTCTTTCAATCGCGTGGGAAACCAGCGTCCTGCCAGAAGTTCTTGCTTGCATTTCGTTCAGCCTACTTCTTCTAATGGCAGTCACACGCATCGAAAAGCAGTAAACAACCAGCGTATAGGCTAAATCTCAGGAAATGAACAAAGCGGTAGGCACCCAATAGACGCCTACCGCTTTTTACTCGTTCGAGTAAAGAATGTAGTACAAGATTTAGACTCTAGCCCTGAACAAATTACGCCACCGGGTTTACCGGGGCGGGGACAGTGGCCAGTTGCCTTTTCGCCC
>CAVBOO010000044.1:0-7282 GCA_963597045.1 bacterium
CCCTCAGGACGACCCAGATGGCTGCACAGAACAACGCGAGCACCGCGGCTGATCAGGGTCTCGATGGTGGGAAGGGCGGCACGAATGCGCGTATCGTCGGTAACGAACCCGTTTGCCAGAGGCACGTTGAAATCAACGCGAACAAGAACGCGCTTACCTGCAACATCCGCCTCGGTATAGGTTTTGATATCTGCCATGAAGGCTCCTTTTCTAAAACTTGCGCGCGCGGCGCCCTTCAAGAAAACGACCGCCCCTGGCCGCATTGGCCACGAGGACGGTCGTATGAAATCAATTAAACAAGCTGGGAAACTACTTGGTCATCATGTATTTTGCCAAATCGGCAACGCGAGAAGAATAGCCCCACTCGTTGTCGTACCAGGAAACAACCTTGACCATATTGCCCTTGCCGCCAAGAACCATGGTCAAGCCCGCATCGAAGATGGAGGAATGATCGTCGCCGATGACGTCGACCGAGACAATAGGGTCTTCGGTGTAACCGAGGATGCCCTTGAGGTAAGTCTCAGAGGCCTCCTTCATGGCGGCGTTGATTTCCTCGACGGTAACGTCGCGCTCGAGCTCGCAGGTAAGGTCGACCATGGATCCATCGGGGGTGGGAACGCGGGTGCTGAAACCATCGAGCTTGCCCTTGAGCTCGGGCAAAACCAAAGCGACGGCCTTGGCGGCACCGGTGGTGGTGGGGATGATGGAAAGGTTGGCAGCACGCGCACGACGAAGATCCTTGTGCTTCAGGTCAAGGATCTTCTGATCGTTGGTGTAGGAGTGCACGGTGTTCATCATGCCGCGCTTGATGCCGAACTTATCGAGCAGGACCTTGGCAACAGGAGCAAGGCAGTTCGTGGTGCAGGAAGCGTTGGAGACGATGTTGTGCTTGGCGGGATCGTAGATATCCTCGTTCACGCCCATGACGATGGTGGCGTCGGGCTCGGTGGCGGGAGCGGTGATCAGGACCTTTTTGGCGCCTGCTTCGATGTGCTGGGCCGCACCCTCACGCTTGCGGAATGCGCCGGTTGCCTCGATGACCAGATCGACGCCCAGATCGCCCCAACCGCAATTCTTGGGGTCGCGCTCGGAGAGCGCCTTGACGAACTTGCCGTCGACGATGATGCCGCCATCGGTTTTCTCGACGGACTCAAAAGAACGACCATGAACAGAGTCGTACTTCAAAAGATGACTGATGCAGTCGATGTTGGAAAGATCGTTAGCCGCGACAACCTCGAACTCAGGGTCCTTCATCATCGCGCGGAAAGTCAAACGACCGATACGGCCGAATCCGCTAATGCCAACCTTGATAGTCATACGTGCTCCCCTTTCGAAGGATGCAAATACAAAACATGATCGAGCGCTTTACGCGTTCGTAGCAATGATAGCAAAACTGACCACGTAAACGAACAATTCAGCAGCCCATCACAGGAATAGCGAAGCACCGAAAAGTATCAACGGTACTTGCTCGCAATCTGCTCAAGGCGAGAAACTCGGTGATAGATGGCGCTTTTCGTCAAGGGAGGGTCGCACATCGCCCCAAGCTCACGCAAGGTGGCATCAGGGTGGCGGGCGCGCAGGCGAATATAAACCTGCAGAGCCTCGGGCAACTCGCGGATATCCTTGTGCCTCAGCACCAACTGAATGGTGCGCAGCTGCTCGATGGCGGCGTTGGTGGTCTTCGCCTGATTGGCAAGCTCCGCGTTCACCCTTCTGTTCACTTCGTTACGCATGCTCTTCGTCTCGCGGGCGCGGTCAAGCACTTCAACCGCATTGGTGGCACCCACCAGTTCCATAAACGATTTGATGGCACTCCTGCGCTTCAGGTAAACAACGTAGGTGTTCCTTCTGATCATCGACTTGGCGTTCACGCCGAAGCGCTCAAGAAGCTCGACGATGGAGTCCGCCATGGTTTGCGAAGAGTAGGTCATCTCGAAATGCGCATCCCCTTCAGGCGATCCCACGAAGCCCGAGCCCATGAAAGCGCCCCTTAGGTAGGCCTTCGCGCAGCAATCGCGCTCGATGAGATGAGGGGCGATCGAGAGCTCCAGGCCGCCCTGGGAGTTGATTACGCCTAGCTCGGACAAGACATCGTTTAAAGGCGGTTGAGCGGGAACGCGGATGAGCCAGTTAGGCGTTTTATGCAACACGTTGCGGCGACTGACGATCTCGATCTGCAGGCCGCAGGTGTCCTGCATGAAGGAGACCACGCTTTTGGCAACCTGGAAAAGATCGGTAACGACCTCGAGCTCGAAACGCCCCGCGCCCTTGAAAACCAGGTTTCCCTCGATGCGGACAAGCGCCGCGCAAAGGGAGATGGCGCATTCGTCGCACTCGCCTTTGATGCTGGCGAGCTCGTCTTTTACCTGTGACGTGAAAGACAAAGCTTGAACACCCCCGTAAAGGCATGGGCAAGGGCTTCGGGATTGTGCCAAGTAGGCCGAGCTGAATCCGCCAGATTCCTAACAAGTACGAGGGGACCCTTAGACTGAATTGCTTTAACGTCGGCTTGCGTTACAACAAGTGGACGAATTTGTCGGTTTAAATTGCGACCCATACGAACATCTGTCGAAGAACCTTCAACTGAACCCGCTCCGGCGCAGTTCTCAAAGGATTCCTCCACGACACCCTGCGCATGAGGCGTGCCGGGATGATGCAGAAGAACATAGTCAAGGCAATCCTCGAGCCCGTGGCGCATAAGCGCATCCACGTGCTCGCGCGCGGAAAGACCCCAGGTCTCCCCTTGCATGTCGGCCAAGCCGCAAACGAAAAGCGTCTTGCCTTCGGATGCCCGAATGGCCTCGACGATGCCGGGAACCAAAAGGTTGGGAATGATGGAGGTGAACAGGGAACCGGGGCCCAGGACGATAAGGTCGGCCTCGCGAATGGCGCGAATGGCCTCGCTGTAAGGAAGGCAGCGCTCGGGCGATTCCAGCCACACGTCGTGTATAGCCGTGGTGGTCTTGCCGACCGATTCCTCGCCGCCGATGACGCGACCGTCGCAGGTGCGGCCCATCAAAGTGACGTTGTTGAGCGTGGACGGGTAAACATGCCCGCGGCAATGCAGGATGCGCTCGCAAGTGCGAACGGCATCGGGAAACGACCCGGTAGCGTCTTCAAGCGCCGAGAGCATCAGGTTACCCAATGTATGGTTGCGCGCGAACTCGAAGCGGTATTTGAAGGCACGCGTCATGGGATCGTCAGGGTCCAAAGCGAAGGCGGCAATGCATTTGCGCACGTCACCGGGCGGCGACACATGCGCCTCCTCGCGCAGGATGCCCGTGGAACCTCCGTCGTCGGCCATGGCAACCACCGCAGACGTGTTGACGCCGAGCGAAAGCAAGGTACGGATGGAAACGGGCGCCCCCGTTCCTCCACCGATCACCACGGCGCGCATGTTGGACAAATCCATGTGCGAGCGCGCTGCCATAATGCGCGGCTTCAAGGCCTTGAATGATGCGGTCATCGTCGAGTCGACGCGGAATCCGGGCCTCATTTGGCCACAACCTTACGGCCTTCGGCAAGCGCGAGGTCGCGATGAGCCACGCTCACACGATAGCCCGCGCCCTTAAGGTAATCGCCCGTGGCCTCGGCAATCGCAACGGAACGATGCTGGCCGCCGGTGCAACCGACGCCGATGGCGAGCTGCTGTTTGCCCTCGGCAACGTAACCGGGCATGACGGTGTCCAGGAGAGCCTTCCATTTGGTCATGAACTCGTCGGTTTCCTCGCGGAACATGACGAAATCGCGCACCGGGGCATCAAGGCCGGTTAGAGACCTTAGCTCGGGGTCGTAGTAAGGGTTGGGCAAGAAGCGCACGTCGATTACCACATCGGCATCAACGGGCGCACCATGCTTGAAGCCGAAAGAGTACACCGTGACCGAAAGACCACGACGCTCGTTGCCGTCGCCGAACTCGGCGCGAATGACGTCGCGCAGCTTCTGAGGGAGCATATTAGTGGTGTTAAGAACGAAACCTGCCTGCTCGCGAAGTCGATACAACAAGGCGCGCTCGGCCTGGATGCCTTGCGCGATGGTCTCCCCTTCTTTGCACATAGGGTGCCTGCGGCGAGAGCTTTTGTAGCGCGCGACGAGCTTCTCATCGTCGGCATCGAGGAAGATGATCTGCGGCTCGATGCCCTGCTTCCTCACCTTGTCGAGCTCGTCGTCGAGCTGGCCGAAGTAAACACCGGAGCGAGCGTCGCACACGATGGCCAGACCCGTCGTGCCCTCGGCCTCGCGCTCGGACTGGAAGAGCTTAACCGTCTGCCCGATCAGGGCACTCGGAAGGTTGTCGATGCAGAAATAGCCAAGATCCTCGAAAGCGTGCATCGCCTCGGTGCGGCCCGCACCGCTCAAGCCGGTGATGATGACGAAATTGACCATTTCCTCGTTTTCGTTAAGGTCGCTCATAACCGCTCCTCACTGTTTCCATCTCCTTCCCATATTGCCTCAAAACCTCGAAAAGGTCTTCGGCAACTTGCGAAGGAAGCACCCCGCTATCACGAATTTCTTCCAAGCTTGCAGCCTTGAGCTTGCTAAAGGACCCGAAATGCTTAAGCAGGGCCTTCTTGCGCTTGGGGCCTATTCCCTCAACCGTGTCCAGCACGCTCGTGGTCATGGCCTTGCCGCGAAGCTCGCGATGGAAGGTGATGGCAAAGCGGTGGGACTCATCGCGCACCTGCTTGACCAGGTACAAGCTCGGACTTCCACCCGGCAAAACCACCGGCCCGCTTTCCTGCCAGGGAACGAATAGCTCCTCATCGCGCTTGGCCAGGCCGCACACGGGGATATCGTCGGCTCCCAGCTCCTTGAGCTGAGCTAAGGCGGCGGAAAGCTGAGGCTTGCCGCCATCGACGATGATCAAGTCGGGGCGAGCGCCGAACTTGGTGTCGGCCAGCTTCTGCTTGTTGTAGCGCCGCTCGAAGACCTCACTCATCATGGCGAAGTCGTTGGCCTCGTCGGTTTCCATACGAATCTTGAAACGGCGGTACTGCGCCTTATCGGGGCGCCCATTCGTGAACACCACCATCGAAGCAACCGAGTGCTTTCCGTGAATGGTTGAGATATCGAAGCACTCTATGCGCAAAGGAGGTCGATCGAGTGCAAGCGCGCTTTCAAGCTGAAGAAGAGCATCGTTGATGCGCTTGTCGTCGTAGGCGTTGCGCACCTTGTAGCGATTGAGGGTATGCTTCGCGTTCGTGACCGCCATCTGAACAAGAGCGGACTTCTCGCCGCGCTGGGGCACCGTGCAGCGGACCTTGGCGCCATGTGCGCTAGCAAGCTTCTCGCTCAGCCAATCGCAGATCACGTCGGCGTCTTCGGGCTCCTCTTCAATGATCAGCTCATGAGGAATAGACTCCGTAGTGCCGTAGTAGCGCAGAATGAACATGCGCAAAAGCTCGGCGTAGGGAACATCGTTGCCCTTGTTGAACACGAATTCGTTTGTGTTGGTGATACGCCCTTCACGCACCACCAAAACGTTGATCCCGGCGATGGTTTCCTCCCGGAAGATGCCGATGACGTCGGCGTTCAGCCTCAGCTCGGAAACGGCATGCTGGCGATCGGAAAGGTTCTTCACCGTCTCGATGCGCGCCTTGATGCGCCCGGCTCGCTCGAAATCCAAATCGGCGGCGGCGTCCATCATCTCCTGCTCAAGCTCCGAGAGAAACTCGTCATGCTTGCCGGAAAGGAAACGCTCCACGCGAGCAACGTTGCGCGCGTAATCCTCGGGGGGAATCTTGCCGCAGCAGGCGCCAGGCGCCAATCCCACATGACAGTCGAAGCACGGCCGCCGCTCGAGTTCAAGCTCCTCAAAGCTCGAATTTTCCAGGCGGCGTTTCAATCGACGCCAATCGGAGCAGCTGCTGGCGCAAATGGGGACCACCCTGCGAGTGATGTCCACCAGATCACGTGCCGCACGGCTGTCGGTATACGGACCGAAATAGCGCGTGTCGGATTTATGCGTTTCACGCGTGTACTTGATTGCAGGGAAAACATCGCCCTTGGTGATGCCGATGAAGGGATAGCTTTTATCGTCCTTGAAATCGGCATTGAAATACGGGGCATACCGAGCAATCAGGTTACGTTCGAGCACCAAGCTCTCATGCTCGCTTTCGCACACCACGTATTCAAAGGAATCGATCTGGCTAACAAGCAGCGGGATTTTCAGGCGATCATCCTGAAAGTTGAGATACTGACGCATGCGCGCCCTAAGCTGCTTAGCTTTACCAACGTAAATTACCTGCCCTTCGGAATCCTTCCACAGATAAACGCCGGGCAAGGTTGGCACATGATTTAGCTGTTCCTTTAAATTCGCAAGACGTTCCTCGTCCATGGCAAACGCTAGATTCTATCGTCAAGGTCGATGAACATCAGGTTCACGTTGTTGCGCAGGAACACCAGCTGCGAACGCGTAATCTCCCCCGTTGCATAAAGGTCTTGGGTTACCTCGGCCTCGATCTGCAAACCGCGGCGCTTAACCGCATCGAGCTTGTCAGCCGACACGCTGGGCACCAAAGAGGCCGCAAGAGGGTCGTTCGGGTCAAGGCGAGCCAGGCGCCTCTCGTGCGCGATAAGGAACTGGGCCACAACCTCGCTGGGGTAATCGTCCTTGTTAACCAAGGAGTTCAAGAGCTCGATCGCAGCGTGCTCGCCGCATACGCGCACCGGGATGGACGCCTCGTTCTCTTCGGAGTCGACTTCCCTGATGAAATCGATGAGATTGCGTCTTGTCATCGAAAAATACTCACGTATTACAAAGTAGTAGCGGCGCAACTTGAATAGCGAGTTCTTCTGCTTTGCCAGGAGGTTCTTCTGCTTCATGATGTTGCGCAGATAACGGAAGGACTCGTAGCGATCGAGCTCGCCGTTGTCGAGGGCGGCGAAAACCGCCTCGGACTGCTTATCGATGATGGCGATACGCAGCTTGGTGACCGAAGGCGATTCAAGATCGGCGTCGTCACGTATCCTCAAGATGCGCTCGTTGTAACCCGCCACCACGGTGCGCGTTTCATCTTCGTTCTCGTACGTTTGCTCACCGATAAGACGCTCGATCACGCTACGCAAAATCTCGATGCGCGTTATGTAGAACCGCTCCTTTGCCTCTTTGTCCTCTTCGTCCATGGGGGCCAAGACGGGCAGAAGGAAGTTGGCTATGAGCAAGGTGCACAAAATGACGCCGGACGCCAAGAAAATGAGCAGGTAGCGCTGCGGGAAGGCAGCGCCAGTGTCGGTCAAAAACGGGATGGACATGATGATGGAAAGGGTGATGGCGCCCTTC
>CAVBOO010000045.1:0-7212 GCA_963597045.1 bacterium
CGACATGGTCGAAACCTCAGCGAAAGAGCCCTTCGGGGCTCTTTCCTTTCGCCTTGCCGTGCCGGCGTCGGACGCGGCCCCTTGCGGGCGCCGCCCGTTACGCTGTTCGAAAAGGGAAGCCCTCATGGGCTTCCCTTTTCTCATGCGCTCACTGCTTCAGTATTTTTATGCGGGCTTCTGACGAAGCCCTCTTTTTGGTTTTCAGAGCGACACCCTCCAGGGACCCCGTCCACCGCAGCTTGCTCGCTCAGCAGTGCAAGCTAGCGTAGCTACCCGACATACTTGAATCCCAGCGAAAGGACCCTTCGGGGTCCTTTCCTTCTGCGGGAGCGACAGCAGGAGGTACTTGCGAGGACCCCGACCGACGCGGAAGCATCGATACCCGCAAGGGGCAAGAGCAACCGCCGGACCGCACGAACGAAAAAGGCTCGGTAGTAAAAACTACCGAGCCTGAAAAGCTTAGCGTAAGCCGCTTTGCTGCGGATTACTCGCCGTCGGTGGCGTCCTGGGAAGCGCGGTTGGCGGCCCAAACGCGCAGGGACAGGCTGTACAGGTCGATGAAGCCCTTGGCAGCCTTGTGATCGAAGGTATCAGCGGCGTCGTAGGTGGCCAGACCGTAATCGTAGAGGCTGTAATCGGACTCGCGGCCGGTGACAACAAGGTTGCCCTTGTGGAACTTCACGCGGACGTTGCCGGTAACGCACTGCTGAGTGGTGGCCAGGAAGGTGTCCATGGCGTGCTTCAAGGGGCTGAACCACTGACCGTTGTAGACGTTGATGGCCCAGTCGTGCTCCATGTGGAGCTTGTAGCGCAGAACCTCGCGCTCAAGGCACATATCCTCCAGCGCACGATGAGCCTCGATCAGGGCCAAGCCGGCGGGACACTCGTAGCACTCGCGGGACTTAACGCCGATCATACGGTTCTCGATCATGTCGATGCGGCCATAGCCGTTCTCGCCAGCGATCTTGTTCAGCTCGACAACGACCTCCTGCATGGACATGGGCTTGCCATCGATGGCGGTAGGCACGCCAGCCTTGAAAGAGATGGTGATCTCAGTAGGCTCATCGGGAGTATCCTCGATGTCCTTGGTCATGGTGTAGATGTCCAGAGGAGGACGATTCATCGGATCTTCCAGCACGCCGCACTCGATTGCGCGACCCCACATGTTGTCGTCGATGGAGTAGGGCTTCTTCTTGGTGGTGGGCACGGGCACGCCATGAGCCTGAGCCCACTCCATCTCCTCGGCGCGGGTGTGCATATCCCACTCGCGGACGGGAGCGATGATCTCGAGCGAAGGATCGAGCGCGCGGATGGAGGTCTCGAAACGAACCTGGTCGTTGCCCTTGCCGGTGCAGCCATGAGCAACGTACTTAGCGCCGAACTGATGGGCAATGTCCACCAGGTACTTGGAGATCAGAGGACGGGAAAGAGCGGAGAGCAAGGGGTACTTGTTCTCGAACATCGCGTTTGCGGCAAGAGCCTTGGTAAGGAAGTTATTGGCGAAATCCTCGCGCATGTCGGCGATGATGCACTCCTTAGCGCCAACCTGAAGGGCACGCTCGCGGATTTCCTCAAGGCCTTCGTGCTCCTGGCCGACCTCGCCGACGACGCAAACGACGTCGAGACCCTTCTCGTCCATGAGCCACCTCAAGCAGACGGAGGTGTCCAGACCGCCGGAGTATGCAAGAACGCAAATATCCTTTGCCATTGTTGTTGTTCCTTTCGTTTACCATGCCCGAAGGGCAATCGAGCACTTGCTCGAATTAAGTTATACCTTGTTTTGCTTGCTCGCGCACCTACGGTAACCGCGTGTACACATAGCGTCGAGCAACGTACAGAGCCTGAGAGCGGCGCGCACATAAACCGGCGCACGCTGCAGGCAACGCGCATCAAACGCAACAGACACCGCGCAGCGCCGCACAAGCTTTAGCCGAGCATTCCTTTGAGCTCGGCGGCCATTGCCTCGGCCTCGGCCTTGGCAGGGTCGGCCTCGGCGGCTTCCTTTGCCTGGGCGGCCTGGGTGGCACGCGCATCGGCGAACAGGCCAGGAAGAGCGTCAACCACAGCGTCGATTTCCTTCTTGGTGCAGATCAGCGGAGGAAGGAAGCGCAGCGTGCCCTTACTGGTGGCGTTGAGCAAGAAGCCCTTCTTTAAGCCTTCGAGCACCACGACGTTTGCGTCGATGTCGTCGGAGATGTCGGCGCCGACCATCAGGCCCATGCCGCGAACCTCGTGCACGTCGTCCAAGGCGTCGAGCTTGTCGGCGAAGTAGCAGCCAAGCTCATCGATCTCTTTGACGAAGGGTTCCTTCATCAGCGTGGAAAGCGTTGCATGAGCTGCGGCAACAGCCAGATTACTGCCACCGAAGGTGGAGCCGTGGTCGCCCGGCTGGAAGGCCTCGGCAACCTCGACGCGGGCAACGCAGGCGCCCATGGGGAAGCCGGAAGCGATGCCCTTGGCCATGGTGAAGATGTCGGGAGTGAAACCGAAACTCTGGAAAGCGAAGGGCTTGCCGGTGCGGTAAACGCCGGTCTGCACCTCGTCGGAAATGACGAGCGCGTTGAACTGACGAGCGTACTGCATGACCTCGCACAGGTAATCCTCGTCGCAGGGGCGCACGCCGCCCTCACCCTGGATGCACTCGACCATAACGGCGGCGACCATGCCGTCCGCATCGGCGAAGGCCTTCTTCAGGGCGGCCATGTCGTTCATGGGCACGGCAACGAAGCCGGCGGGCAGGGGCTGGAAGAGCTCCTGCTTGGCAGGCTGCGCGGTTGCAGCAAGCGTTGCCAAGGTGCGGCCATGGAAGCTGTTGGTAAGAACGATGATGGTCTGGCCACCGGCGCTGTAGCGCTTGGAGTAGGCGCGCGCCAGTTTGATGGCGCATTCGTTGGCCTCGGCGCCGGAGTTGGCGAAGAAGGTGAGCCAGGGCGCACGGTAGAACTTGGGAACGTCCTCGTTGGCCATGGCGCTGATCATTTTGGCGACCTCGCCGCGCTTTTCGATGTAGTAATAGTTGCTGACGTGAATCAGCTTCTCGGCCTGCTCCTTGATGGCCTCGACCACGGCAGGGTGGCAGTGCCCCAAAGAGTCAACGCCGATGCCGGAGATGAAGTCGAGGTACTCGTTGCCCTTGTCGTCTTTGACGGTCATGCCCTTGCCTTCGACAAGCATGACGGGCTTGCGACCGAAGGTGTGCATGACGTATTTGTCGTCAAGCTCCTTGGCCTCTTCGTACGTGGTGGCTTCAGTTAGAGCCATGTTCAATCAATCCTTTCTTTTTTCGCGGCGTGCAAAGCCGCACTGTATGCGTTCTGTGGGTTGGCGAATGAACCAACCGCAAACCACTGGGTTGCCCCAATGGGAACCGCCAAACACCCAAGAAGGATACCCGGCAGGGGTTGCAAAGATTAAAGACTATCAGTTTAGCGGTTTTCGCTCAGACGGGAAGCCAGAGTACCGAGCGGCGCCATTTCGTCCAAAGAAGCATGGCTGGAGTCGGCGTCGTAGATGAGCGTGCCCGAACCGCCGGTGGTCAGAAGCTCGATGAGGATGGAGTGCGGGCGCGTGCCGTTGACGATGTGGGCACGGGGAACGCCGGCCTCGAGCGAGGCGACGCAACTCTGGAGCTTGGGGATCATGCCCTTGGAGACCTTGCCCTCGGCGAGCATGCTGCGGGTTTCGTCGAGCGACATCTGGGAAACGAGCGAATCCTTGTCGCTGAAATCCTCGTAAAAACCGTCAACGTCGGTCAGGTAGATGATTTTGTGGGCACCCAAGGCCGAGGCAAGCGCGGACGCAGCGGCATCGGCGTTGATGTTGTAGGAGCCGCCGTCGGTGCCCTTGGCCACCGTTGCCACGATGGGGATGTAGTCGGCGTTGATGAGCGCCTTGATGTAGGCCGGATCGACGTCGATCACGTTGCCCACGCGGCCCAAATCGGTGCTCTTCTGCTCGGCGATGAGCGTACCGGCGTCGGCGCCGTTAACGCCCACGGCCAGGTTGCCGTGCGTGTTCATGGCAAGCACCAGCTCTTCGTTGACCTTGCCGATGAGCGTCATCTTAACCACGTCCATGGCTTCATCGGTGGTGACGCGCTGGCCGTTTTTGAACTTGACGGGCAGGCCGAAGCGCTCCATGTTCTCGGAGATGGCCGCGCCGCCGCCGTGAACGATAACGGGGTTCATGCCCATGATCTTGAGCATCACGATGTCGCTCATCACGGCATCGCGCAGGTCGGAATCGACCATGGCTGCGCCGCCGTACTTGATGACGACCGTCTTGCCGGTGGCGATTTTGATCCAAGGCAGGGCCTCGGTTAGGACCTCGCCGGTGTGGCTCGAGGTTATCTTGCGATCTTTTGCGTATTTCATGAGCGGTAATCTCCGTTGATCGAGATGTATTCGTGAGTGAAGTCGCAGGTCCACATCGTGGTGGAAAACTCGCCTGCGCCGAGATTGCAATCAAGGACGATCTCGTCCTCATCGAATCGTCGCAAGGCCTCGTCCTCGTCGAAAGGAACGGGTAGGCCCTGGCGCAGCACCGACAGGCCCATGATGTCGATGTCGACCTTTTCCTGCTGGAAGCAGGCGCCCGAGCGGCCGAGCGCACCCGCGATACGGCCCCAGTTGGCGTCGTGGCCGGCAATCGCGGTTTTGACCAGCGGCGAGTTTGCCACGGTGCGGGCGGCCTTGTCGGCGTCGTCTGCGGTGGCGGCGCCGGAGACCTTCACCGTGACGAGCTTGGTTGCGCCCTCGCCGTCGCGCGCCATTTGGCGGGCCAGGTTCTGGCACACCTCGTTGAGCGCCGCGGCGAATTCCTCCAAAGCCACGGAGCCCGGCTTGAAGAAGCCGGCGCCCGGAGCGGCTTTGCCCGAGGCAAAGGCCACGCAGGTGTCGTTGGTGGAAGTGTCGCCGTCGACGGTTACCTTATTGAAGCTCGCGTCGGCCGCGGCCTTTAGGCAAGCGTGCAGGTGGGCAGGGGCAACGGGAGCATCGGTGGTGATGCAGGCGATCATCGTCGCCATGTTGGGCATGATCATGCCCGAGCCCTTGGACATGCCGCCCACGGTGAAGCTAACCCCCAGGTAGTCGGGGTCGGCGCTTGTGTAGCTGAGCGCCGCTTCTTTAGGAACGGTGTCGGTGGTCATGATGGCGCAAGCAGCATCATGCCCGCTTTTGCCCAGCTCGGCATGCAGGGCCGGAACACCGTACTCAAAAGGCTCCATGCTCAGGTGCGTGCCGATGACGCCGGTCGAGGCAACCAGCACGTCCTCGGGAGCGCAGCCGACCGTATCGGCCACGATGCCCGCCATCTTGCGCGCGTTCTCCAAGCCGACCGAGCCCGTTGCGGCATTGGCGGTGCCGGAGTTGATTACCATGGCGCGCGCGAACCCGTAGCCTTGGCCGTCCAGATGCTCGCGCGAAACGGTAACGGGCGCGGCGCAGAAGATGTTCTGGGTAAACACGCCCGCAGCGGGGCAAAGCTCGTCGGCCTCGACGAGCGCCATGTCCAAACGCTCGGGGTTCTTGCGGAAACCGGCATGGATGCCGCCCGCTTTGAAGCCAAGCGCAGAAGTGACTCCGCCTTCGGGAATCACCGTGAATTCGTTATTCATATGAGCTCCTTTTGGGAACTAAGAAGGATTTGCAACAGTGGAAAGAGCGGTGTTGGCTGGCAGGCCCAAGACCAGGTTGGCGCACTGAACCGCCTGACCTGCGGCACCCTTGACGATGTTGTCGATGGCGCAGGTGGCGATAAGGCAGCCGGCGGTTTCGTTCAGGGCAATGCCCACGTGGGCGAAGTTGGTGCCCACGACCGAGCTCGTCTTAGGCTGCTGACCCTCGGGGAGCAGCGTGACGAAGGGCGAATCCGCATAGGCCTCGGAGTATCGTCGTCGGAAATCCGCCAGGCTCATGCCGCGCGACTCGTCGGTGAGCTGCAAGGTGACGGTGGAAAGAAGGCCGCGCGATGCGGGGGCCAGATGGGGGGTGAAGACCAAGCGGCCCTCGATTCCCAGGATCTGCTCGATCTCGGGGGTATGGCGATGGCTGGCAACGCCGTAAGCCTCGAAGTTCTCGTTCGCGGAGCAATAGTGCGTGCGTGCGGTGGCGCTACGGCCGGCGCCCGTCACGCCGCTGATTGCATCGGCAACCACGGCGCCCTGCGAAAAAGGAATGCCGGGGGCCGCCGCCAACGAAGTGGCAGTTGGGTAACAGCCGGCGCAAGCAACCAGCACGGCCTTGCCTGCGGCAAAATCGGCAGCGGCACGCGCCATTTCCTCGGGGTGGGTCTCGGGCTGGCCGAAGCAAGCCGTGGCCAGAAGCTCAGGGCTCGTGTGCTCGACCTTATACCAGGCCTCGTAGGTTTCCTTGCTGCGCAGACGATAGTCGGCCGAAAGATCGACGACCGTAATGCCCTTTTCCAGGTAGCTAGGCGCGCTCTTCATCGCAACCGTATGAGGGGTTGCCATGAAAACAAGGTCGCACTCAAGGACGGCCGGATCGTCGTGACGCGAGAAGCAAAGGTCACAAACCCCCTGAAAAGCGGGATACAGGCTTGCAACCGCATTACCGGCATCAGAGTTGGAGGTAACTACATGCAAGTCGAACTCAGGATGTCGCAGGACGATGCGCATAAGTTCCGCACCTGCATACCCTGCTGCTCCGATGATCCCGACCTTGTACATGTTGAACCTTTCCACCGCGCCCAACGGGCGTATCGTCCACTGAAAATAGTTAATGACCAGAATACTCCTTTTAAAGAAAAGATTCTTTTTAATTCCGGGTTTCTTCGCAAGGAATGTGCGCGCTGGACGCTGCTTAACTACGAGGGCCGCACAGCAGCCAAATGCGCGAGCCACGCCCTGCCCAAAAGAACAAGCCCGCGCACGGTGCAACAGCTCCTCGTGGGACGGCGACGGACGCAAGGCAAAGCTTCCTCTTTTGGGCAATGCCGGGCGCGCTGCGATAGACTGTTGAGCAATGTTTTTTGACGATAAGGAGTCCCCATGAGCAACGAGGGCAAAAAAGTACGCACCCACTACAAGGGCTATCTGGACGACGGCTCGGTATTCGATTCCTCCGCAGGCCGCGACCCGCTGGAGTTCACCTGCATGGCAGGTCAGATGATCCCCGGCTTCGACAAGGCCGTCGTTGACATGGCCGTTGGCGAGACCAAGACCGTCCACATCCCCGCAGCTGAAGCCTACGG
>CAVBOO010000046.1:0-7210 GCA_963597045.1 bacterium
CCTTAGGAGCGCACATAACGACATTCACATCTTCAGGAGCCTTGATGTAGCCGTAGTGGATGTTGAAGCCATGGGCGAAGGCCAGGGTGTTGCCTTCCTTCAGGTGAGACTCGACATGATCGGCGTAAACCTTGGGCTGGAGCTCATCGGGAACGAGAATCATGATGAGGTCGGCTTCCTCGGCGGCCTGGTCCATGGTGGTGACCTTCAGGCCGGCTTCCTCGGCCTTGGCCCAAGAAGAAGAACCCTCGCGCAGGCCGACGCGCACATCGACGCCGGAGTCCATGAGGTTGAGCGCATGAGCGTGGCCCTGGGAGCCGTAGCCGATGACAGCGACCTTCATGCCCTTGATAACCTCGGGGTTCGTATCCTTTTCGTACAAAATTTCGACAGCCATATTCATTCCCTTCTACTTATGGCCTTTTACCAAAATTATGCAGGTAACAGATTAGCTCACTTTGGAACCGCGCGACATCGCAATCATGCCGGTGCGGATAATCTCCTTAAGTCCGTAGGCGCGAAGAAGATCCTCGATGCCTTGGAGCTTGGTGCTGTTACCCGTTGCCTCGATGGTGAGGCTGGTCTTGCCCACGTCGACGATTTTGGCGCGGAAGATATTGGCGATCTCGATGACCTCGGAACGCTTTTCCGGCGAAGCGTGCACTTTGAAAAGCACCAGCTCGCGCTCGATGGCGTCCTGGGAAGTCAGGTCGGTGATCTTATGAACGTTGATCAGCTTGTGCAGCTGTTTGGTCAATTGCTCGTAGGCAACGTCATCGCACGAGATGGTGATGGTGATGCGCGATAGCGTGGGATCCTCGGTGGGGCCTACCGACAAGGACTCGATGTTGAAGCCGCGACGCGAAATCAGTCCGGTGATGCGGGTCAAAACGCTTGGGGCGTTGTCGACCAAAAGAGAAAGAACGTACATCTGCTTCTCCATGGTTATCGACCTCCCTCCTCATGCTCGTCGATCATTTCAAAGATGGGGCCAACGTTGATGGCGCCGATGATGTCATCGAGGGGTGCACCGGGCGCGACCATCGGGAAGACCTTCTCCTTGCGCTCGATGCGCATATCGAGAAGGGCGGGCCTATCGGCATCCAGAAGGCGCTTGAGGGCACCTTCGAGCTCGGCGGGGTCGGAGACAATCTCGGCCTGCCAGCCGTAGGCCTCGGAGAGTTTCACGAAATCGGGGACGTCCTCGGGAAGGATGGTGCTGCTGTAGCGCCCATCGTAGAACAGGTCCTGCCACTGGAAAACCATGCCCAAAGTGGAGTTGTTCATCACGAGCACCTTGACGTTGCACTTGTTGACCGTCGCGGTAGCCATCTCCTGGATGTTCATCTGCAAAGAGCCGTCGCCGGCGATGCAGATGACCTCTTTATCGGGGCAAGCGATCTTTGCGCCGATGGCTCCCGGGAAGCCATAGCCCATGGTTCCCGCGCCACCGGAGGAAAGGAAGCTTCGAGGATGCTCCACGTTCATATGCTGAGCAGCCCACATCTGATGCTGACCGACCTCGGTGGTGATGATCGTGTTGTCGTAATCGAGCATGGAATCAAGCAGATCGAGCGCGCCTTCAGGGCTGATCGCTCCGGTTTCCGTGGCAAGGCCAGGAGCGTAATAAGGATGGGCCTTGCGCCAACGTGCGATCTGATCGAGCCAATCGCCGGTGTTGGGCTTGGCGCCGTCCGAAATCAAAGAGTCGCGCAATGCCGTGAGGACGAGCTTCGCGTCGCCGACGATGGGAACGTCCGCGATGCGGTTCTTACCGATCTCGGCAGGGTCGACATCCACATGGATGACCTTCGCATAGGGCGCGAAGTCGGCAAGCTTGCCTGTGACGCGATCGGAGAAGCGGGCTCCGACGGCGATGATCAGGTCGGTATTGGTCATGGCGTAGTTGGCGAACTTGGAGCCATGCATGCCCACCAGGCCGAGGTTAAGAGGGCTCGATGCGGGGATGGAGCCCTTGCCCATGAGCGTGCAGACCGCAGGAATGCGCAAATGCTCCATGACATCGGCCAATTCCTGAGTAGCGTTGGACGCGATGATACCGCCGCCGACGTAGAACAGCGGACGCTTGGCCCGGGTCATCATCTGGGCAGCCTGACGAATCTGACGCAGGTTACCGCGAACCGTCGGCTTGTAAGATGGGATGTTCACGTCTTCGGGGTACTCGAAGACCATCTCTTGGCCCAGAAGGTCGGACGGAACATCGATGAGCACGGGGCCGGGACGACCGGTGTTGGCGATGTAGAAGGCCTCGCGGAAGGTACGCGTCAAATCATCGCAGGACTGCAAAAGCACGCTGTGCTTGACGATGGGCATGGTGATACCGACGATGTCGGCTTCCTGGAACGCATCGGTGCCGATGTTGCGACGAGGAACCTGGCCGGTGATGACGACCATGGGTATAGAGTCCATGTAGGCCGTCGCGATGCCCGTCACCGTGTTGGTAGCACCAGGGCCGGAGGTGACGATGACGACGCCGGTCTTGCCGGTTGCGCGAGCGTAACCGTCGGCCTCATGCGTTGCGCCCTGCTCGTGACGAGCAAGAACGTGGTTGATCTTCTTGGAGTCGTACAGCGCGTCGTAGATCTTGATGGCCTGGCCTCCGGGATACCCGAAGATGGTGTCGACACCCTCAGCCTCGAGAGAGGCGATCAGAGCTTCGGCGCCGGTCATGGTCATGCCCTGCTTTTCGGTGTTGGGGCCAAGCCCGAGCTTTTTCTCTAAATCCTTGTCGATGCTCATCCGAAATACGCCCCCTTATCTGCACTGGAAACGAGCTTCGCATAGCGACCGAGCACGCCGGTGGTGTAACGGGGCGCAGGACGCGTCCAGTTCTCACGGCGACGTGCCATCTCGGCCTCATCGACGTCAACGGTGATGCTGTTGGCATCGATGTCGATGGAGATGATGTCCCCTTCCTCGACGAGCGCGATGGGGCCGCCGGCGAACGCCTCGGGGGAAACATGTCCGATGGCGGGGCCCTTGGTTGCGCCGGAGAAGCGGCCATCGGTGATAAGGGCGACGGACTTATCAAGACCCATGCCGCAGATGGCGGAGGTGGGGGTGAGCATCTCGCGCATGCCGGGACCGCCAGCGGGACCCTCGTAGCGGATGACGATGACGTCGCCGGAGTTGATCTTACCGCCGAAGATGGCCTCGCAGGCCTCGTCCTCGGAGTTGAACACGCGAGCGGGACCGGAATGCTGGCGCATCTCGTCAGACACCGCGGACTGCTTCACAACCGCGCAATCGGGTGCGAGGTTGCCGCTCAAAACGGCAAGACCGCCGAACTGCGCGTACGCGTTCTCCTTGGTGCGGACCACTTCCCCATCGACCTCAGGACACTCTTTGAGCCATTCGCCCATGGTGCCATGGCAGGTAAGAGCATCGGTCTCAAGAAGGCCGGCACGACCAAGCTCGCCCAAGATGGCGGGGATGCCGCCTGCAGCATGCAGGTCCTCGATATGCAAGGAACCAGCCGGAGCGATACGCGTGAGATTGGGGGTCTTCTTGCAAACCTCATCCCAGTCATCCAAGGTGACGGGGCAGCCTGCGGCATGCGAGATGGCAGTCAGGTGAAGCATGGTGTTGGTGGAGCCGCCGAAGGCCATGTCCAAGACCATGCCGTTATGAAGAGACTTCTCGTTGATGATATCGAGCGCGGTGATGCCCTTGTCAAGAAGCTCCATAACCTTCATGCCGGCATGCTTTGCCAGGCGGATGCGCTCGGAGTAGACAGCAGGAATCGTGCCGTTACCGGGAAGCGCGATGCCGATGGCCTCGGCCAGGCAGCAGATGGAGTTCGCGGTGAACATGCCCGAGCAGGAACCGCAGGTGGGGCATGCAGTGTTCTCGAGCCACTTGCACTCCTCGTCGGTCATCGTACCGGCGGTCACCTGACCAACGGCGTCGAACAGGGTGTTCAGGTCGGTCTGATTGCCGCACTTGTCATGGCCGGCGAGCATCGGGCCGCCGGAAACCAAGACAGTGGGGATGTTCAGGCGGCACGCTGCCAAAAGCATGCCGGGAACGATCTTGTCGCACGAGGGAATCAGGACCATTGCGTCGAAAGCATGGCCCTGCACGGCGCACTCGACGGAGTCGGCGATGACCTCGCGAGAGGTAAGGGAATATTTCATGCCCTCGTGATTCATCGCAATGCCGTCGCAAACGCCGATGGTGGTCATCTCGAAGGGAGTGCCGCCCGCCATGCGGATGCCAGCCTTGACGGCATCGGCGATGTTGGACAGATGCAGGTGACCCGGGATGATGTCGTTGGTCGAGCTGACGACTGCGACCAAAGGACGCTCCAGCTCCTCATCGGTAAGGCCGTCCGCCTTCAGCAGACTGCGATGAGGTGCTCGCGCGAGCCCTTTCTTGATTTGATCGGATCTAAGATCCATGGATGCCCCTTTCCTCTCCTAAAGGTTCATGACATAAAAATAATCCTGACCAGCAAGCTGATTCAGGACCTCACGAAGCAAGAGGCGCCAAGCCTTGGCACCCTATCAACGATCACGGAGTCACCGTTTCAACTTACCGACAACATGCTCTCACCGAAGATCGTCCGGTGGATGCCTGTCGTTTTCAGGCGAACAGCTCGGAGGTGGCTTTCGGACCGTCCAACATCAGCTTCCAGCACCGCTGACTCTCTGGGGGAAGGATTCGTCCCTACTTTTCCTCGTCGTAGCTTTTGTATAGCTGACAATAGCACCCTTGCTGTCAAGTTTCCAGGTTGATTTGCAAGATTTTGAAATGATTCTTAACGCAAGAAAATGCTTAGCACACACAAGGATTGGGGCTCAAATGCCCAACGCCGCAATCTACCTGGGCATATGCAATACTCGAACTAGATTATGAACGTGTTAACCTTTATAATTGGCATCAACCAAACAGAAAGGGAGCCCTGTGAACCTGGCCCACCTCACCTATTTCAAAACCCTGGCGGACACCAAAAGCTACCGCTTTGCCGCACTGGATGCAGCCGTTTCGCAGTCGACCTTGTCCACTGCGATAAGCGGCCTGGAAAAGGAGCTCGGTGCTACCCTTTTCATTCGCAAAAAGGGCTCTGTCGACTTAACGGAAGAAGGTCGCATCTTCTACCAATACGTCACCTCTTCGCTCAAGTTCCTTGACGACGGCGTGCGCTTGGTTAAAGAAAAATCCGGCAACCACGTACGCGAGATCACCATCGGCGCCGTCAACACAACACAAAGCCACAACTGGTCGGAGCTCATCTATGAGTATCGCAAGGAAACGCATGGCGACGTTCAAATTAAGGTGAAGCAAGCCCCGACGCCTGCTACCTTGGAAGCGCTCAAACAAGGCGCGGTCGACGTGGCCTTCTGCGGAACCATGGGCGACGACCCCGAAATCGAGTGCATCCCCTGCTGGTGGCAGGAAGCGGCGCTCGTGGTCAACAAGCTGCACCCCTTTGCTGGGCGCGAGGGCATCACCCTCAAGGAGTTAAAGGATCACTACCTTATCTCTTACAACCTTGAAGGCCCTATCGGCAAGGAACTCTACGACCTCATCCACGGCTACAACCTGACGATCGAATGCCTCTACGACGATGAGATCACCTTGGGGTCCATGGTTTCCGCCAATCCCGATGTCATGGCCATCGCCTGCAAATCCTGGCTTTTGAATGCCTTCGAGGAAGAAGTGGACATCATTCCGATCAAGGATGCTCCCCAGGATTTCCATCAGCTCTACTTCTGCTATCGCGCAGACGCCGATTTCCCCATCGTCGTGGATAAGTTCATCAAGCTTACAAAGCGCCTCTACCCCGTCAACGCGGCCGAGTAGCTGGCTTAAAACCGACGACAGAACTTCCAAATTGTGGACGTCTGCCGCGTTCAACGGAAACGCGGCTGCAACCTAGGGCGAGCTGCAGCCCCAACCACTGGGCGCATCGCTCTCGACGCCGAAGTAGAGCACGCCCAAGCAACATCATTAAAGAAAGCGCGATCCCGCTCCTAAGCACGCAAGGCAAGCGAGCACAAAAAAATCCCCCTCGTCTTGAAGCTCCCCAGCTTGAAGACGAGGGGGAATCCATGGGCCCCTCCCAATGGATGCGGCAGCGCGTCCGCTGCCACTTGATATGGTTGGTTTTAAATCCCCTCAAAACCAACCTCTGGTCCTCCTTGCGAACCAACAGAGGTATGCATGACGGCCATTTCGTTCCCCAACGAAGCCCTCGCGTTCCCCAACGATCAGGCAACTGACCTTGTCACTGAAGACATTCTTGCACCCTGAAACCACCTTGCCAAATTGATAATTTTGAAGAATTGGAATTTAAATTCAGTTTTTCGAAAAACACCGACAAGCCATTCTCACTGATGGACAGATTTCGATTTTTGATGGTGAAAAATATTTCCAATACAGAAAAGACCAGCATCTTGAACAGGTCAAATTCTTCCGTGAGCGATATTGCCATTGGTTTTCGGACAAAATCTAATAGCTGTTTCCATATCCAGGAATCTCATAGCTATACTCGTTTCAAACATGAAATCGAGAAGAAAAGAGCTTCAATGATCAAGTTGAACCCCATCGACGGCGTGAGCATCCACCCCACCGCGAGAATCGCCAAAAACGCAAGCTTGCTTAACGATGTGCGCATCGGTGAGAACGTCTCCATTTGGCCTGGAGTCGTTGCGCGAGGAGACCATCACGAGATCATCATCGGCGAAGGATCCAACGTCCAGGACAACGTTGTCATTCATGTATCCCACGATTCGACAACCGTGATTGGAAAAGATGTCACCATAGGTCACGGCGCGATCATCCACGGATGCACCATCGGCGACAATTGCATCATCGGTATGGGCTCGGTGGTCATGGACAATGCGGTTATCGGCGAGAATTGCCTCATCGGAGCTGGAGCCGTCGTCTCGAAAAATGTCGTGATTCCAGCAAACTCCGTGGTAATGGGCCTACCGGGCAAGGTAAGAAGGGAAATGACCCCAGAGGAAATCGACTACAACGCCTATTCGGCCAAGGAATATCAGATCTGCAGCAAAACGCTGGCTGACGAAGGGGTTTTCTGGTGGGGAAAAGATGTCCCTAACAACCTACCGCTTATCAGGCTTAAATAAGAGTAAAACCCCAACGAAAGTTCATCGGGGTCTATTCGGGCTTTCGCGCCAAGATAACCCTAGGGCGACCCGTCAAATCTTCTTTAACGCTAACA
>CAVBOO010000047.1:0-7198 GCA_963597045.1 bacterium
CAATGGGCCCTCCTTTGGCAATGGGTCCTTCTTGGACAATGGATCCTCCTTTGGTAGCGCGCCTTCCTTGGGCAACGGATCCTCCTTTGGTAGCGCGCCTTCCTTGGGCAATGGGCATTGCTTGGGCAACGGGTCCTCCCCCACCGCGAGCGACGCGCCTGCCGCCAATAAGCCCCTAGGCGAAAAAACGCTTCGATGCGATTTATGCTGGCCAGACAAAAGATTCGCCCTTGAATACGACAGCGACCAGTTTCACTCCGGACGCGAGAAGCTGAACAAGGACTCACGTAGACGAGCCCTTCTTGAATCGGCGGGGATTCACGTCGTCTCGGTAACGAAAAAACAAGTCATGGGCATATCAGCCCTCAGGGAAATCGCAAACATCACCGCAAAGCAGCTTGGGGTCAGGCTGCGGATTCGCAGGAAAGACTTCTACGAGAGACACCTTCTGCTAAGGAAGGAGCTCAGGCGCTAGAACCGGGGCGCTTCACGCTCGCAACGCTTGCCCGCGCCGAAATTACTCCCATGGTGAAAACGCCCGCAACCCAACATTCTCGCCACTTTGTTGGATTACATGGTCAAAACTCCTCTCCGAGGGATGCCAAATCCAAAATAAGGCCTCTCTTTGGTCAAAAGTCCTGTCTGAGGGTAGATTTTTGAGCCTACGGATGGTCAGCTCGAAACGACTTAAAGTGAATTCGTTTGCTGCAAGCTTCTGACCTGGGGTTTCAGTTCTGCCGTTTCAAAAGAAATTGCTCGGCAAGCCGAAAATACAAGCAAATGGTCAGAACTGCTACCCCGGGGTAGCAGTTCTGACCACGGACAAGCTTTAGGCAGGCTGCTCGAACAGATTGCTCAGGTAGACAACTCAAGCGGATCGCTCGGGCGGATTACCCGAGCAGATAACTCAGGCGGACTGCTCGGGCCGACTGCTCAGGCAGATTACCCAGGTAAATCGCCTGGACACATTACTCAGGTAGATTGCGAGCCTTTTCGAATTACAAGACCCACCAAGACGATGCCGATAGGGACCCGATCTAAAAACAAATCGCAGCTAGGCAGAAAGCAAAACCCAAAGCATCAAATGCAGAAACAAACAGTCAGGGGACAGGCCTGCAGAAACAAAGACTCATGATGGCGGAGGTGCGACACGCGTAAAGGGCACCATGGGAGCAAATGCATGAGGGCGGTCCGCGCATATGGCGAACCGCCCTCGTTCATGCAGCCGTGGCGCGAATGCGCCGAATCGCACCGCTAGCAGGTTAGGCCCAGTGCTCGCGCATGTAGGCCCATTTGGCGTCTCGTTCCTGCTCGATCAAGGCGATGTCGGCGTCGGTGAGCGCGCGGAATCGACCCTGGTGCTTCAGATAATCGCGCACCGAGGTGAATTCCTTGGGGTTGCGATTCAGCTTGAACTGCCCACCCTCGAACTCGGCCAGGTACCACAAACCGCAATCGACGATGTCCTTGGCAACCTCGATGGTCTCGTCAACGCCGCAGCCCCAACCCGTTGGGCACGGCGCAATGACGTGCAGATACTTGGTACCCTTGATGCTCGCGGCCTTTTCAACCTTGCGAATGAAATCGTTCAAATAGCCGATCGAGGCCGTGGCAGCGTAGGCGATACCATGAGCAGCCACGATCTCGAACATATTTTTCTTCTGGGTAAGGCAACCGCGGCTCTCGCCAGCCACCGGCGTCGTCGTGGTGGAAGCGCCGAAGGGCGTCAACGAGCTTTTTTGAATACCCGTGTTCATGTACGCCTCGTTGTCGTAACACACGTAGATCACGTTGTCGTTGCGATCGATGGTGCCCGAAAGTGCCGCCAGACCGATATCGGCCGTCGCGCCGTCGCCCGCGAAGCCGACCACGGTGTAGTCTTCGGGGTTCTTGCCCTGAGCTTTCAGGCCGACCTCGATACCCGAGATAACGGAGGCAGTGGCGGCAAAGGGAGTGATCATGGCGTTGTTGGAGAAGCTCAGCTGCGGGAAGTTGAATCCCGTGGCACTCATGCATCCTGCGGGAAGAGCGGCAACGGCGTTGGGACCCAGCACCTTGAGCGTATGACGAACGACCAACGAGCCGCCGCAGCCGGCGCAGGCTTTATGGCCGAAGAAGAACTCGTCGTCGGTGATGTTGCGTGCATTGATGGCCATTACTCAGCCTCGCTTTCGTTCGCGGCCACGCTCGTGGCACAGCCCAGCTCATCGGCAGGCGAATCGATGCCGAGGAAGCTCACGCGCGGACAGTTGAAGTCGGCGTCCGCGGCAAGCTTGCAAAGGCACTGGTAGATTCCGCTCATTTGAGCAGCGGAAATGTCGTCACCGCCCAAACCGCCGACGAAGTTAAGAGCCGGGATGAACAAGCCCGCCTGTTGCAGGGCGGAGTTCACGTTCGTGAAAACCGTGCCCTCGGCGCCGAAGGAAACGTCCTTTTCAAGCACGCCTACGGCCTTGGCGCCCTTGAGAGCATCGGCAATGGCGGCAAAGGGCATGGGGCGCAGATAGCGAATGCGCAGCATGCCGGCCTTGATCCCGGCCTCGCGGTACGCGTCCACCGTGGTGCGAGCCAGGCCCGCGATCGAGCCGAGCGTCACCAAAATGACATCGGCGTCCTCGCAGCGGTAGCTCTCGACGGCACCAGGGTATTCGCGCCCGAAAACCTGCGCGAAATCGGCCTCGACGCGCTCGACGGCATTCAGGGAGTCCACGGTGTCGTGATGCTCCCAGAACTTGAAGTAACGATTGTACTCAGGGCCGGCGGAGTAGCCGATGTTCACCGGGTTGTCGAAATCGAAGCGATTAGTGGTGACGTACGGGGGCAGGAAGGCATCGGCCTGCTCCTGCGTGGGAACATCGACCATCTCGTAGGTATGCGTAAGGGCGAAGCCGTCGATGTTCACCATGACGGGAATCATCACGTCCTCGCTTTCGGCCAGCTTGTAGGCCATCAAAGCCAGATCAAGCGCCTCCTGGTTGGTGTCGGCGTAAACCTGAATCCAGCCATGATCGAGAAGCGACAGCGAATCGCGCTGGTCGCCGTAGATGTTCCAAGGCAGCGCAGTGGCACGGTTGGCGTTCATCATGACGATGGGGAAACGGCCACCCGACGCATAAGTCAGGTTCTCGGCCATGTAGAGCAAACCCTGGCTCGAGGTTGCCGTGAAGGTGCGCGCACCGGCAGCCGCGGCGCCGATGCAAGCAGCCAAGGCCGTGTGCTCGGACTCCACATGCATGTACTCGGCCTCAAGCTCGCCTGCGCCTACCATCTCGGACAGACGCTCGACCACGACGGTCTGAGGCGTGATGGGATAGGCGGAAATCACCTGGGGACGAGCCAAGCGCACGCCCTCGGCAAAGGCCTCGTCGCCGGAAAGAAACTTTCTCATGCCCTACTCCCCTTCCTTGGTGGTCGTAGCAGAAGATGAAGAAACGTCCGCGTCGCCAAGCTCGTCAGCAGCAGCGGCCTCCTCGGCCTTGCGGGCCTCGCCCTCGGGGATCATCGTAAGCGCACCGGTGGAGCAGCTTTTGGCGCAGATGCCGCAGCCCTTGCAAAAGTCCAGGTCAAGACCAATCGAAGTGTCGGTGCGATTGGAAGGGCAGGCAGCCCAATCGTTGGCAACCTTGAACACGGCTCCATCGGGACAGTGCATGTAGCACTTCAGGCAGCCATTGCACTTGACGGGGTCGAACACCGGGCGCTCGTTGCGCCAACCGGCATTCTTCACCGTAAGGTAACCGGCGGCGAAGCAGGTGCTACGGGCATATTCGGTGGGGTCGAGCTTATCGGTTTGCAAAATGGGAATGCGCGCCGGGCGACGGCCGGCATAACCCTGCCTAAGCTCGTTGCTGCTTTGGGCATCGGGGGTGCGATACCCAACCGCAAGCTTCGGTTTCTCGATCGTGCTCACGTTCGTTTCCTCTCAAATCGCGCAGCGTGCACTGCGCGTCGTTGGCAATGCTTAAGCGCCGATGATGTGCGCGGATGCTCCCGTTTCCTGGAACTGTTTGAACTCGGCCAGCACCGCCTCGATGATGGCCAGATTCTTCGCATGAAGCTTGGCGGGCATGTACTCATGCACCGAACGCACGACATCGTCGTGCGCGAACAACGGATCCAGAGCCAGAATGGCCGCCACAAAAACCGTGTTGGGAATGGGACGTCCCAGGATCTCACGCGAGATGCCGTCGGCGTCGATGGAGATGATGCGCTCATCGTCAAAGCCATGGAAGCTGTTAACCAGCACTTTCCCACCAGGCTTGAGCTCGCTCGCCCAATCCTCGCCCACCAGAGTGTCGTCCAGGTACACCACGTAATCGGCCTTGGCCACCGCACTGCGATCGCCCACCGGGCGCGTGTCAACCTTGGTGAAGGCGCGCATGGGCGCACCACGGCGCTCGGGGCCGAAAGACGGGAACGCCAAGGAATAGCGCCCTTCGGGGAAGGCTCCCGCAGCTCCCAGCAAGCGAGCTGCGGTGAACGCGCCTTGGCCGCCTCGGCCGTGCCACAAAATCTCTTTCATGCTTCTTCCTCTTCTTCGCGCAACGAAGGCCCTGCCCTCGTTCAGACGACCCTGGAAGCTCCTTGCTCCCAGGGACCGCAGCGCGCTGCCCAAAGGCGTTGAGCATCGTGCTGCGAATGGGCCCTTGTCGTGCAAAAAGACGCCATTTCTTTATACGGGCAAAGCCAGACAGGTTGCCCCGCCTGGCCTTGCCAACGATCAAGCCATGCAAAATGCCTGATCGCGTTGAATATTGTTCCGAAGCAGGGCCCGCTGGCCGCGCTTCGATCAAAGACGCTCAAGGCAAGCAGCAACCCGCTCGCCCAAGCGCATGCCCTAAGGCGCAAGCTGCGCCGCGGGGGCCTCCTACTTGGAGCTCTCGCGCTCGTCGATGAAGCGGGAAGCCTTGTGCTCGGACTCGGTGCCCAGCTCGCCGGTCTCGAAAACATGGACCTTGGCAGGACGGACGCCCGTGTGAGCCTTGAGCGCCGCCTCGACGCGTGCAGCGATAGACTCGTAAGACTCGCTCGATGCCCAAGCGCGCTCGACGGAAACCTCGTAACGAGTGGAGTAGTTCTCGTCGTAAACGCGGATCAGGTACTCGCCGGTGACGCCTTCCTCGCCGCGCACAACGTACTCGACGTCGGAGGGGAACACGTTGACGGCACCGACAATGAACATCTCGTCCTTACGACCGGTGACGTGGATGCGAGCATGGGTACGGCCGCATTCGCACTTCTCGGTGGAAACGTATCCGATGTCGCCGGAGCGGAAGCGGATCATGGGGCGAGCCTTCTTGCACAGGGTGGTGTAGGTAAGCTCACCGGTGGAGCCGGGCTCCAGGACCTCGCCCGTGTTGGGATCGACGGTCTCGACCAGGATCTGGTCCTCGACGATGTGCAGGCCGTCCTTGACCTCGCACATCGCAGCGCAGGCGCCGTAGATGTCGGAGAGACCGAAGAAGTCGCGAACGTCGGCGCCCCACAGCTCCTCGATGGACTCACGGGTGGACTTGATGGAGCCACCGGGCTCGCCGGCGACGATGATGGTCTTGATGCTGAAGTCCTTCTTGGGGTCCAGACCCTTTTCCTTGATCTTCTGGCCGAGCGTCCAAGCGTAGGAAGGCGAGGTCCAGATGACGGTGGGCTGGTAGTGCTGCAAGACGAAGATCAGACGATCGGAAGGAACGGCGCCGACCCAGATGGCCAGTGCGCCCAGACGCTGAGCGCCGATGACGTCGGGGCCGCCGACGTAGAGCGCGAAGTTCAGGCCGTGAACGTAACGATCGTTGGGACGCATGCCCGCCTGCCAGAACAGACGTGCCTCGGTGTCCTGCCACAGGTCGAAATCCTCCTGAGTGAAGGGGCTGACCGTGGGAACGCCCGTGGAACCGGAAGAGGTTGCCATGAAGATGACCTCTTCTTCGGGGACGGAGCACATTTCTCCGAAGAAGGATCCGACATGCTGGGTCTCGCGCTCGGTCTTCTTGTCGCAGAAGGGGAACTTCGCAAGATCCTCAAGAGTGTTCAGGTCGCTGGGCTTGACGCCGGCGTTGTCGAAGGAACGCTTGTACCACACGGTGTTGTCGTATGCGTACTGAAGCATCGTCTTCAAGCGGCCAAGCTGAAGCTTCTCGATCTCGGGACGCGGCATGCACTCGATCTCGGGATCGTAGTACTTCTGGTCGTAGGGGATGTTCTTTTTCGCCATTGGTTTGTGCTCCTTATCCAATTCGCGGCGTATCGGTTTCCTGCAAGGCCACCCGGGGCGCCCAAGGGCGCTTAATGGGGAACATCGGGCGGCTTGTTTGTCATGCGTTGGTTCGCAAGTGACTGCGTGCTAGAAAACCAGAGCGAAGGAGCTTGGGCAAGCAAATCGACCCGCGGGTTTCCAAATGCGTGGATATAGGCAAAACCTATACTGGCTATAACACCAGGTAAACAGCATGAAAATTCGTGCTATATCGAATTTTGCAAAAAGAATTCCGACAGATTTTTCGGCTTGCTTCACAAACGTGAAGCCGTTCACCCCGTCCATTTAAGCAAGCTTTAAGGCTTGCGATTGGCCTCGATCTCGTCGGTTCCCGCGTTAAGAAGGTAGGTTCCCGCCACGATTATGACCAAGGCCACGGCCATCAAAGGGGTGAAGGGGTCGCCCCACAGAACCACCCCCACGACCATGGTGGCAGCCGAACCAAGCCCACCCCAAATGCCGTAGGTGAGCCCTAAGGGCAGGTACTTCAAAATGACGATCAGAAGCGAGATTGAAAGCCCATAGCACGCAACCGTGATGATATTGAAGGGGAAAACGCTGAAGCCGCAGGAAAGCTTCAGGGTGGTGGCGCCCGTCACCTCGCTCACGATGGCGATACCCAGCAACAGGAACACGAAGTTCTTAGGCAAAGCCCGATTCTCGAAGGGCTTAGCCTGCGAGGGCTTGGCGGAACTTCCCTCAGCGTGTTCTTCTTTAGCAAGGCACATGGCTAGACCCCCATCTTCAAAAGGACGACGCCGACGATGATGGCGATAAGCCCAACGACCTTCTTCACGTTGAAGCCCTCGTTCCAAAGGATCGCGCCCACCACCGCGGTGAGCACGATCGACAAGCCGGTCCAAGCGGCGTACACCGGGCCCAACGGCAACTGCAAAAGGACGCGCGACAAAGCGTAGAACGACACCGCGTAGCCCACCACCACGC
>CAVBOO010000048.1:0-6928 GCA_963597045.1 bacterium
GCTGCAGGGCCTGAAGCCCGAAGCAGGTCATACGCGCAACGTCCTCGCCGGGGGCATAGACGCCGAATACCGCGCACTCCTCTTCCATACGGTCCGGACGGTCGCCAGGAAAAATCGAGGTGCTCATCTGATCTCCTAAGGTTTATTCAACTCGCTGTTACATAGTACGTGATTTGACGGCCGAATGACCGTGATTTAGCGGGAAGAAAAAGCCCATCAAGAAGAACCGAGGTCCGCCACGTCGTCAGCAGTAAGCCCAAGGGGCTTCGTTCCGTCGGCCTTGGCATAAGGGTCGTTTTGCACCGTGGTGTCGACCACGGCGGCGCAGGTTACCGCGCGGCCGTTATCTTGAGTGTATTCGCACGTGGAAAGCATGATCATCTGGTTGATGTCCGAAAGCTGCACATCACTTGCGCTTACCATGCTGCGACTGATCTTGTCGGAGACGTAGTTCGCGAAAGCCTCCTGGCTGCTGAAGCTGGTCTGCACGATGGCATCGCTGCCAACGGTGTTCAGGTGAGCGAAAGTGCGCAGCCAGTAGTTGCCGGACGGGGTGAGCACGAAGATGTTGCGATGCTCGTCGAACTCGGATTGGTCTTTCCAATCGTCCGTGCACGCGAACATCGAACCATCCCTCATGTGATGCCCGTAGAAGACCATGTTCTGATCGGTCATGTCGGAAGAGTTGTCGGCATCGACGAAGATGGTGCCCTTGGAGGCAAGAAAGCCCGTCGAGCCGTCAAAGGCCTTGTGCAGGTACTCGTCGTTGTCCGTGCCCTTGACCACCGGGTAGTTGATGGACGTGCCAGGGACGTAAATCCATGCAACGACATCGGGGTTGGTGGCCTTCAAGCTATCCCAATCAACGGTAAGGTCGGCCAAGGTCAACTGTTCGGGGGCGGACGTATCCGACACCGAGAAGGCGCTGCTCAGCTTGTTGTAGGAATCGGACTGATACCAATACTGGAAAGCAAAGGCACCAAGCACGATCAGGCATACGACGAAAACGATGCCGGCAACCCATTGCACAACACCGGCAACGGAAAAGCGCGACCGGGATCGCGATCGAGGGGCAGCGTGAGCCGCATGTTTGGCCATAAAGGAAACCCTTTCACCATGAAACGAATTGCAAAGACCTATGCTAGCAAAGCAAGCGCCCCACTTAAGCTATTTCTTGGCAACGACATGTTTTGAAAAGCTTCCGTACAAACTCTCCTCAAGCTTCTCGTTGATGATGCGCAAGGCCTTTATGCGCGCATGGAGTTTGTCGTCGGATTCGAGGATGATCCAAGGTGCGAAGTCCGTTGAAGTCAGGCGGAACATATCTTCCACCGCCTGACGATACTGCGGGTACTTGTCGCGATTGCGCCAATCCTCCGAAGTGAGCTTCCACGCTTTATCGGGATTTTCCTCGCGGGCAATGAAGCGAGCCAGCTGGTTTTCGGGGCTTATGTCGACCCAGAACTTGATCAAAAGCGCTCCCCAGCCCACCAGGTCGTACTCGAACTCGTTGATCTCGTCGTAGGCGCGCGCCCACTGTTCGGTCGAGGCAAAGCCCTCGATGCGCTCGACGAGGACGCGCCCATACCAGCTGCGATCGTAAATGCCAACGTGGCCCGCCTTGGGCAGGCGCGTCCAATAGCGCCACAGATGAGGATGAGCCAGATCCTGTTTGGTGGGGGCAGGACTCGGGAAGATGGTATAGCTTCGCGCATCGAGCGCCTGCGCAACGCGCTTGATGGAGCCGCCCTTGCCCGCGGCGTCCCATCCTTCGTACATGACGATAAGCGGCATGCGCTTGATGTACATCTCCTGCTCAAGCCTGAACAAGCGCGCTTGCTCGGCTTTCAGCTGAAGCTTGTAATCTTCCCGGGATAAGGTCAGGCTGTGGTCCACGTCCTTCAACCTGGGGTGGTCGGGCAAGATGTAGAAACGGCTTTCCTTGGGCGCATGGGCGGCCTGCTCGGCTGCTTGAGCCTCGGCGGCGGCTATGATCTGCGCGTTCTCCTCGGCGCTGCGAACCCGCTCATCGCGATACTCCTTCTCGGAGCCCTGGGACGCGGAATTCGCCGAAGCGGCTGCCTTGGCAGCCTCGGCATCGGCGTCGGGCTTGGCCTCAAGGGCTTCCTCGAGCTTCTCCACCAGAACCTGCACAACCGCCAGGTTCACACGTCTGCGATCAAGCGCATCGAGCAATATCCAAGGGCATTCGGCAAAATCGGTCCTCTCCAACAGCTCGTCGTAAACGCGATAGGTCGCCTTGTACAAGGCCAGCTCGTCGGAAGGATCCTCCGGCACGCGCCAGCGCGTCGTTGGGTCGTCATGGAGCTTGGTCAGGCGCTTCCTTTGAGTTTCCTCGTCGATATGAAGGAAAAATTTGACCACCAAATACCCGTCGGCGGCAAGCTGCGTCTCCCAAGCGCGAATGGCTTCCACCGAACGCTCTATCGTTCGCGAGACGTATTTGCAGCCCTTCTTCTTTTTAAGCTTTTCCGGATGGTACTCGGCTACGTGATCGATCAAGTACTGGGCCAAAAGCGAATACCAGCCGCGATCGTAGAAGGTCATACCGTTGCGATTGCCCAGCGCTTTCCAAAAACGGCTCATCGGCGGGTAATAGCCAAGGGCGTGGAAATCGTCGTTCTTGAGCGCCCGAGTGTCGGCAGGGCTTAAATCCTCGGTGACATGAACCGTCGTGTCGCGCGCATCGAGGTTGTAAACAAGGTCGGAAATACGGCTGCCCTTGCCGGCACCTTTCCAGCCCTCGAAAAGCACCACCATGCCGATTCCCTCTTCTTTGGCACGCTGCTGCAAAACGATAAGACGCTTCACCAACGACTTGTAACGGGCGCGGTATTCAGTCTTTGAGACACGGGGTGCTCCCATGTTGATGGTCTCGAGCATGCTTGCTCACCCTCCCCCAAACTTACGGTTAGCAATTGCTTGGCCCCTATGGTACCCCCAAAGCAAAGCTCTGGGTAAAACCAGGTCAAAAGGCGTCTTTCAAATAGCCTATTAATTGGACAGCCGAAGCTGCTTTGTCATAATCAGGCAAAATCGCATGATATAACACGTTCATTATTTGAAAAAACAGCTAGAATGATTAATGCAAGTATGCGCAGATTTGCGCAGGTCGATGCCCCAGTTGGATAATCCGCCCGCGAATCTGCTTTGAGGGGAATTGATTACACATAGGAGAGATTATGATGGTCGCCAAAAAGACCTCAAGCAACGTGGCCGATGCGCAAGGGGTCTTAACGCATAAAAAAGCCATGCCATACATGCAGAACAGGGAGCTTTCCTGGCTCGAGTTCGACAAGCGCTGCCTCGATCAGGCGGAAGACGAAAACGTCCCCCTGCTCGAGCGCCCCACCTTCGCCGCCATCTTCCAGAGCAATCTGCAGGAGTTCTTCATGGTGCGCGTCGGCAGCCTTACCGACTTGTCCCTGGTGAAAAAGGAGCTGCGCGACTCCAAAACGCTCATGACCCCCGCCGAGCAGCTCGACGCCATCTACGCGCGCTGCCACGAGCTCTACCCTGAGTACGAGCGCATCTACATGGAGCTGCGCGACGAGCTCGCCGAAGAGGGCATCCATCAGGTAATGCCCGAAGAGCTCGACACCGACCAGGAAAAGTATCTGCGCCTTTACCTCGACACCAACGTGGTTCCCTACCTCTCGCCGCAGGTCATCAACGCACGCCACCCGTTCCCTCACCTGGAAAACGGCAAGCTCTACGTGCTCATTCGCCTGGACGAGGAGGGCTCGCGCAGCCGCAACAAGTCGGTCAGCAGCTCCAAAGATAAGAAGAAGCACAAGAACCTTGGCGCCGAGGATGCGACTTTCGGCCTTATCCCGATGCCGCACCAGGCAAAGCGCGTCATCAAGCTGCCCGGCGAGGATGCCCAGTTCATCCTGCTTGAGCAGGCGCTCAAGCTCATCGCGCCCGACGTCTTCAACATGTACAAAACCAAGCGCGCAAGCATCATCTGCGTGACGCGCAACGCCGACATCGACCCGAACTCGGACTACGTCTCCGAGATCGACTACGATTATCGCGAGCACATGAAGCGCATCCTGAAGAAGCGCGCTCGCCTGGCACCGGTTCGCCTGGAATCCGACATCCCCTTGTCCAAGGTCACCGAGCAATTCCTACTCGAAAAGCTAGAGCTTAAACCCCATCAGGTGTTCATCACCAAGGTGCCCATGGATTTGAGCTATTGCTGGGGCTTGGGTTCCATGATCGATGAGGAAAACGCAGCTCGCCTGTCGAGCCCGCACTTCGAGCCCTCCTGGCCTGCCTGCATCGACCCGAATCGCTCGATCATCGAGCAGGTAATCGAGGGCGACAAGCTTTTGAGCTACCCCTACGAGTCGATGGACCCCTTCGTGTCGCTTCTGCAAGAGGCGGCGGTCGATCCTTCCGTTGGATCGATCAAGATCACGCTGTATCGCCTTGCCTCCCAGTCACGCCTGGCCGAAGCCCTGATCACCGCAGCCGAAAACGGCAAAGACGTCACCGCGCTCTTCGAGCTGCGCGCCCGCTTCGACGAATCCAACAACATCGAGTGGTCGCAGCGCTTCGAAGAAGCCGGCGCAAAGGTCATCTACGGCTTCCACGACTTCAAGGTCCATTCCAAGATCTGCTCGATCACGCGCATCACCGATGAGGGGCTCCAGCACATAACCCAGCTCGGCACCGGCAACTACAACGAGAAGACGAGCCGCCTCTACACCGACTTCTCGTTCATGACCGCCGATCCCGACATCGGGCGCGATGCAGCCATCTTCTTCCGCAATATGAACCTGGAAAATACCTCGGACGCCTACCAGACGCTCGTGGTGGCCCCCCTGCAGATCAAGCCCTTGATCCTTTCCAAGGTGGATGAGCAGATCGCGCTTGCCAAGGCCGGCAAAGCCTGCGGGCTTCTTTTCAAGACGAACTCCGTCACCGACAAAGACATCATCGACAAGCTTGTCGACGCCTCCCAGGCGGGCGTGCCCACCACGCTTTTCGTGCGCGGCATCAGCTGCCTGATTCCCGGCCTTGAGGGCTACACCGAGAACATCCGCGTTGTCTCCATCGTCGGCCGCATGCTCGAACACAGCCGCATCTACGCCTTCGGCCCCCGCGGCGACCGCGAGTACTACCTGTCGTCCGCCGACCTGATGACCCGCAACATGGACAAGCGCATCGAGATTGCCTGGCCGGTTCGCGGGGAGTCCGAGAAGGCCCGCATCGACAAGTTCTTGGACGTGTGCCTCTCCGACACCGCGAAGCTGCGCATGCTGCAGCCCAACCTGCAGTACACGCCGCTCGAGTACTTTGCCGACACCGACGAAAACGGTCAGATCAAATCCTTCAACGCACAGGAGTATCTGATCGAAAAGGCGCGCAACGACAACGATGATGCGATCGTAGCCCGCCAAGCGCAGGCCGACAGCGTGAATCTGCGCGCACAAACCAACAAGATCCTTGAACAGGAGGTCGAGCCCCTGGTTGCCAAGCCAGCCGCAACACCCGATGCCGCCGCCTCTGCAGAGAAAGAACCCGCCGAAGCTGACAAAGCCAGCGCCGAGCCTTCCATTGATAAAGAGGCCCCCGCTCCCAAGGCCACCGACATGAAGGCAGCGGGCGCGGCGCTTCGCGCTGCATTCGCGAAAGCTGCGCACAAGGATGAAGACGAAAAGGACGATGATTCTTTAAAAGCTGAAGGGGGCGAAGCAGATAGCGCCAACGACTGCGCCTTAGAGCCCACTCCAGGCAAAGCGGAAGAGGCAAGCGAGGAGCCAAAGGCGGCGTGCGCTAGCGCCCCCAAGAGCACCAGCGAGCAAACCGAGGCAGAGGCCCCAAGCCAATCCTTGGAGTCCCCCTCCCCTAGCAGCAACGCAGACATAGCCGAAAAGGGCGAAAACAAAGAAACCGCAAACGAGGAAGCGCCGGTTCAGAATTTCGGCTCCTCCCATGATGCGACCGAAGAAGTGATTAGCAAGCTCAGCGAGCATCATGCCTCAGCAGAGTCCCAAGACGAGCCCGTTCCCACTCCGACGCCCATCATCGAGGAAGTCCAGGCAACCGTGATCGAGGCCCCTGAGCCCGAGCCCGCGGCGGAAGGGATCCAGGTTGCCCCCAAGGAAATGAAGCTTGGCTTCTTCCAGCGACTGAAGCTTCTGTTCTTCGGAAAGCTCTAGTTCCGCACATCGCCGATAAACAAGGAAAAGCCCGCATATGCGGGCTTTTCCTTTTCTTGCAAACGAATGCAACAAGCGCCAAGCCGATGCAAGCGACTACGGCGCTGAATTAAGCAGAAGCTATTCGGCTGGAGTGAGCAGCTGCGCAATCTGGACGGCATTAAGCGCTGCGCCCTTGCGAATCTGGTCGGCCACATCCCAGAAGGCCAAGCCATGCTCAACAGAATCATCCTTGCGCAGACGACCGACGTAGGCGCCATCGGTACCTGCAAGCAAGCCGGGCATGGGATAGAGCTTCTCGACGGGCTCATCCATAACGGTTACGCCAGGAGCAGCCTCAAGAGCCGCGCGTGCATCCTCAACCGAAACGTCGCTCTCGAACTCGACGTTAATGGACTCGCCATGGCAGCGAAGCACGCCGATGCGCACGCAAGTAGCAGCAACCTGAAGATCGGAATCATGCATGATCTTCTTGGTCTCGGCAATCATCTTCCACTCTTCCTTAGTGGTGCCGTCTTCCAGAAAGACATCGATATGGGGAATGCAGTTGAAGGCGATCTGATGCGCAAATGCCTCGATGGTCAGATCCTCGCCGTTGAGGAACTGCTGAGTTTGCGCATAAAGTTCCTCCATGGCTTTGGCGCCGGCGCCCGAAGCCGCCTGATAGGTGGAAACGACAACGCGCTTGATGCGTGACAGGTCGTACAGGGGCTTCAGGGCGACCACCATCTGGATGG
>CAVBOO010000049.1:0-6771 GCA_963597045.1 bacterium
GGGAGAATCCGGGGGCCGGCATATATCAGGATGCCGACAAGGCCCTGTATCGCACCAAGGAAAACGGGCGTTGCGGCGTGAGCTTCTACGGTGACGGCGAGCAACCGGCCCAGTAAGCAATGAATTGGCGCTAAATGTTGCCGATACAGGTTTTATGAGCTGCGACAAAAGGCGACAGGTTGTAAAATTTCCGAAAAAGACCAAAGGTTGAATCGAAACATTGCGTGTGTGTTCGAAAGGGCGTAAAGCATGATTTCTCAGCGTAAAATCGGCATTATCGGTCTTGGGCACGTGGGTGCCCATGTGGCAAACAGCCTTCTTCTGCAGGGCATCGCGGACGAGTTGTACCTGTGCGCGCTCAACGATCAGAAGGTGATCTCTGAGGCTCAGGACCTGCACGATTCTTTGAGTTTTTGCCCTTACAACACTCAGATCATCAACGTGGGCGATCGCTACGAGGATCTTGCCCAGTGCAACATCATTATCAACGCCGCCGGCAATGTTGCCGCGGTTGCCGAAAGCCGCGATGGCGAGCTTACCGCCTCTACCGATTCGGCCCGCACCTTCGTTGACCGCATTTTGGACGCCGGCTTTGATGGCATCATCATCAATGTTTCCAACCCTAACGACGTTGTTTGCACGGCCATATGGCATCTCACCGGCTACGACCCCAAGAAGATCATCGGCACCGGCTGCGGCCTGGATACTGCTCGCCTGCGCTCCGAGATCTCGAAGGTCACTGGGGTCAGCCCCAAGTCGATCGGCGCCTACATGATCGGCGAGCATGGCTTCACCCAGATCGCCGCGTGGGGTATCGCCGCCATTGCCGGCAAGCCCATCCATGATCTTGCCAAAGAAGACCCTGAGCGCTACGACTTCGATACCGCCGAGGTGGAGGATCGCGCTCGCAAGGGCGGCTACGTCACCTATGCCGGCAAGGGCTGTACCGAGTACGCTATTGCCAACTGCACCGCCCGCCTGTGCGCCGCCATCCTTCACAACGAGCATGCGGTTATCTCTGTTTCCACGCTTATGTGCGGCCAATATGGCGAGGAGGGTGTCTACGCCTCCCTGCCGTGCGTCATCGGCGCCGAGGGCGTCGAGCAGGTCTTGGCCCCCAAGCTCACTCTTGCTGAAGAGCACGGTTTCCATCGCAGCTGCGATCACATCCGCGACAACATCTCCAAGCTTCCCTGGTGGTAGTAAGCGAAAGCGCGAGAAGAAGTAGGACGACGAATGGCTGATTTCCGCGAAAAGTATCCCGCTCCCTGTTCGGAGGCTTCGGGCGCTGGCACCTTTGTGGGTGCGGCGCAAAGCGAATTCGCCGATATGTCCGAGATAATCGCTGCTGCCGAAATGGGGATCTGGCATATCGAGCTTGTGGAAGGTAGGGCCCCGAAGCTTCTGTCGAACGCCACCATGCTCAAGCTTTTGGGCTTGGCCGACAAGGCGGATAGCGTGTCGCCCGAGGAAGCCTATGAATTTTGGTACTCCCGCATCAAGCCCGATGCGGTTGAGTCGGTTGCGGCAAGCGTCGCAAAGATGTGCGCCGGCGAGCGCGACGAGAATACCTATCTTTGGATCCATCCCGAATTGGGTGAGCGCTACGTTCGCTGCGGCGGCACTGCCTACGAGGTGCCCGGCGGCTATGTGCTGCGCGGTTATCATTACGACGTCGATGACATCGTCCGCGACCATCAAAAGCAGGAAAAGCGTCTTCAGAAGAGCCTTCTTGTGGAAAAAGCCCACTCCGAGGTCATCTCGGCGCTCTCCACCATATACACCACCATCTTCAACGCAAACCTTATCACGCACGAATACGAGATTGTCAACAGCGTCAGGCTTATGGAAGAAACCGTTCCGCGCAAGGGCGACTTCGAGAAGGTCAAGGAGCAGATTCTCGCTGCCTTCATGGCCTCTGACATGATCGACGAGATGCGTGAATTCCTTGACATAGGAACGCTTGCCGAGCGCTTGCGCGAGTCCAACACCATCGTGTGCGAGTACCGCAACCCAGAGAATCGCTGGTTCCAGGCGCGCTTCATCGTGAAGAGCCGCCTTGACACCGGTGAGGTGCGCGATGTGCTCTACGTTGCGCGCGACTTCACCGAGGAAAAGCTTCATGATCTTGAGCAGCAAGCGAAGCTTAAGGAGACCTTGGCCGTCAAGGAAGATAAGATCCAGGTCATCGGTGCTTTCGCCTCGATCTACAAGGAATTTTGCGTTCTTAATCTTGAAACGCGGTGTTTCCGCGTCGAGGCCGGCGAGTACTGGGGCAGGAACCGCGAAAAATACGAAGGCTCCTTCGATGATCTTATCGGCATGATGTTCAAGCACAATCTGTCGCAGGATTACGCTGACGATTCGGATGTGCATGCCTATTTCGACTTGAGCACCTTGGGGAATCGACTGAAGGGTCGCGACATCATATCGCGCGAATTCAAGGACATCTACGGAGTCTGGTTCTCGATCGTGTTCATCGTGAAGGAACGCGATGACAAGGGAAATGTTGTCGAGGTTCTTTTCGCGGTGCAGGACATCGACGATCAAAAGCGCAAGGAGCTTGAGCAGGAAGCCGCGCTGAAGGATGCTCTTATGGTGGCACGCCATGCAAGCCGTGCGAAGTCATCGTTCTTGAGCAACATGAGCCACGACATCCGCACCCCTTTGAATGCCATCATCGGTTTTACCGCCCTGGCGCAAACCCATATCGACGAAACCGAGCAGGTGCAGGATTACCTGGGCAAAATCCATACCTCCAGCGAGCATTTGCTTTCCCTCATCAACGAGATCCTGGACATGAGCCGCATCGAAAGCGGCGCGGTCAAGCTTGAGGAGGGCGTAGTCCATATGCCCGAGGTGCTGCACGACCTGCGCATTCTTATCCAGGGTCAGATTGCCGCCAAGCGTCAGCACCTCTATATCGATACTCAGGATGTCATGGACGAGGACGTGGTAACCGACAAGCTGCGTCTGAATCAGATTTTGATAAACATCGTGAGCAACGCGATCAAGTACACCCCGAACGATGGCGACATCATCATCCGCATCGCCGAGAAGCCGAGCTCGCTAAAGGGCTACGTCACCTACGTGTTCGACGTCAAAGACAACGGCATCGGCATGTCGCCCGAGTTCGTCGACCATATCTTCGACGATTTCGCCCGCGAGAACACCTCCACAACGAGCGGCATCCAGGGTACGGGCCTTGGCATGTCCATCACGAAGAACATCGTCGACATGATGAACGGTACGATCGAGGTTAAAAGCGAGCTGGGCAAAGGCTCCGAGTTCGTGGTCAGCCTTGATTTCAAGGTGGCCGACCAAACGGTGGTCTATCGTCCGCGTGTCGAGCTTATGGGCGCGAAGGTTTTGGTGGTGGATGACGACATCAACACCTGCCAGAGCGTGAGCAAAATGCTCCGCGAGATCCAGATGCGCCCGCAATGGACGACCTCCGGCAAAGAGGCGATTGTTCGTGCTCAGGAAGCGGCCGATATCAAGGACGAGTACAAGGCCTATATCATCGACTACTTGATGCCTGACATGAACGGCATCGAAACCGTCAGGCGCATCCGCCGGGTCATCGGCGATGAGGCGCCCATCATCGTCTTGACGGCATACGATTGGACGAGCTTCGAGGACGAGGCGCGTGAGGCCGGCGTTACGGCATTCGTGGAAAAGCCCTTGTTCATGTCGGAGCTTAAGGCGGTTTTGTCCGAACCTGTTGAGCTTGCGCCGGGTAGTGAGCAGGACGCCCTGCCGGCCTGTGGCTTCAGCGGCAAGCGTATCCTTCTTGCCGAGGACAATGAGCTTAACCGCGAGATCGCCGCTGCCATCCTGGAGGATTTCGGCTTCGAGGTCGACGTTACTGGCGATGGCGTCGAGGCGATCGAGACGTTGGCCGACAGCGCTCCTGGCCGCTACGACTTGATTTTGATGGATATTCAGATGCCTCGGATGGATGGCTACACCGCTGCTCGCGAGATTCGCTCCTGGCAAGGTTCCCCTAATGCCAACATTCCCATTGTGGCCATGACGGCAAACGCCTTCGAGGAAGACAGGCAGCTCGCGCTGGCGGCAGGCATGAACGATCACATCGCCAAGCCTATCGATCCAAAGGTCGTCGCTGAAACCCTGAGCAGGGTTCTTGCTGGATAACGCTTTAGACATCCTTCTAAAAACAAAATCCTTTGAAGCGGCACCCGAGGGCGATGTTCGCATGTTGATCGCCCTTGGACGGCTGCTTTGCCATTTTTAGCTTTCGCCGCTCGTTTCAGATACTAAAACCCCCGTGCGCTTAAGGTGGGCTACTATAGGCATATTCACACTTCTTTGTGCTGTCAGATTGCGTGTGCCTGCTCATGCACGGTTTTTTGTAGGTTTCGCGCAACCGAAGAGGAAGGGTTTGACATGCCTAGCGTAAGCATCGACGGTATCGTTGTCGAGGCGCCGGAGGGTGCCACGATTCTTGATGCCGCAAAACTCGCCGGTGTCGATATTCCGACGCTGTGCTTTATGCCCAAGATCAACGAGATCGGCAGCTGCCGTGTATGCGTGGTCGAAGTGGAAGGCCAGGATAATCTTGCCGCGGCCTGCAACTCGCCTGTTTTCGAGGGCATGGCGGTACGCACTTCGACCCCGCGCGTCATCGAGGCGCGTCGCGTCAACGTTGAATCCATTCTTTCCACCCATCGCAGCGAGTGCACCACCTGCAAGCGCAGCGGAACCTGCGCACTGCAGTCTTTGGCGGCCGATGTTTGCGCCGAGGAAAGCTTCCAGCCAGCAAACTTCGATTTCGAGGAATGGGATAAGGATTTCCCTCTGCAGCGCGACGAAAGCAAATGCATTCGCTGCATGCGTTGCGTGGCCGAATGCGCGAGCGTCCAGCACTGCTCCGTTTGGCAGGCGGACCCTCTGTATGCCTGTCGCGGCATTCGCGTTGCGGGCAACGTGAGCATCGATAAAGCCGGCTGTGCTTTGTGCGGGCAGTGCATTACTCATTGCCCGACCGGTGCCTTGACCGAGCGCGACGACACGCGCAAGGTTTTGGCCGCCTTGGCCGATCCTAACCTGGAAACGGTTGTTCAGGTGGCGCCCGCCATTCGCTCCGCTTGGGGCGAGGGCGTGGGTCTAACGCGTGAGGAGGCCACGCAGGGTCGCATGGTTTCCGCTTTGCGTGCGCTTGGCTTCGACCATGTTTACGATACCGACTTTGCCGCCGACCTCACTATCATGGAGGAAGGCAACGAGTTCATCGAGTGGGTGAAGGAGGGCAAGCCTCGCCCCATGTTCACCAGCTGCTGCCCGGGCTGGGTGCGTTTCGCCAAGCTGCACTATCCCCAGTTCGTGGGCCAGCTTTCCTCCAGCAAGGCACCTCACCAGATGCTCGGCGCCACCGCAAAGGCTCTTTTGACCGATAAGGCAGCCGAAGAGGGCAAGCGCGTTTTCGTCGTCTCGGTGATGCCTTGCGTTGCCAAGAAGTACGAAGCGGCGGTACCCCAGCTTTCAACCGAGGCAGGCCAGGACGTCGATGCCGTTTTGACCACGCGTGAGTTCGATCGCATGCTGCGCATGTTCAACGTCGATTGCGCCGCCTTGCCCGAAACCAAGTTCGACGATCCTCTGGGAACCTCCACCGGCGCCGGTACCATCTTCGGTCGCACGGGTGGCGTCATGGAGGCCGCCCTTCGATCCGCCGCCTTCCTTCTTACCGGCGAGAACCCCGACTTCTCCACGTGCGATACCACGGCGGCAACACCCGAGAAGCCCTGGGTCGAAAAGCAGCTCGACATCGCTGACCTTCATTTGAGCATTGCTATTGCGAGCGGCCTTGAAAACACGGCAACCCTGCTCGATGCTCTTGATTCCGGCGAGGCGAGCTACGATTTCGTCGAGATCATGGCATGTCCCGGCGGCTGCGTCGGCGGTGGCGGCCAGCCCATCTCCTTCAACGAGGAGCTTGCGGCCGAGCGCGCCGGCGTTTTGAATTCGCTCGACGGTGCCGATGTTCTGCGCTACTCGCACGAGAACCCCGACATCGCGGCGATCTACGAGCGTCTGTACGACCACCCCTTGTCCGAAAAGGCCGAGGAGCTTTTGCACACCGATCAGGAAGCCTGGGAAATCTAGGTGCCCGAGGAGCAAGACATCGGCGACTTCACGCATCTGCTTGACAAGCTTGCGGGTACGCATGCCCTTGAGCTTGAGGAATACGAGCGACTGCTCGATTTCTTGTCGCCGGAATCTTCTCGGGCGCTTGCGCAGCGCGCCGTTGCGCAGCGCAAGCAGGTTTACGGCAACGTGGTGTTCGCGCGCGGCCTCATCGAGCTTTCGAGCTATTGCAAGAACGATTGCCTGTACTGCGGCATCAGGAGGTCCAACTCTGGTGCGCGCAGGTACCGTTTAACGCCTGATGAGATTGCGTCCTGTGCGGATGCGGGCTACGAGCTGGGTTTTCGCACCTTCGTGCTGCAGGGCGGGGAAGACCCGTTCTTCACCGACAAGCTGCTCTCCGAGCTTGTGTTCCGCATTCGCGAGGCGCATCCCGATTGCGCCATCACCTTGTCGTTCGGGGAGCGGAGCCGCGAAAGCTACGAGCTCTTGCATCGGGCCGGTGCCGAGCGCTACTTGCTCAGGCACGAGACGGCCTCTCCTGATCTGTATCGTCGTTGGCATCCCGAGTCCATGAGCCTCGACAATCGCATGCATTGCTTGGAGGACCTGCGCGAAATCGGCTATGCCGTCGGGGTGGGTTTCATCGTCGGCGCGCCC
>CAVBOO010000050.1:0-6739 GCA_963597045.1 bacterium
ATCCGCAACGAGTACATCGAAGTTGCGGATGGGCTTGAAGTAGTCAGCGATTTCGAACAGGAGCTTCTCGTCCAGACCGGTGTCGAAACCGAGCTCGCGAAGCGCGATGGCCAGGGTTTCGGTTGCGGGCTGGGAGGTGCCACCCGAGAAAGGCGAGATTGCGGTGTCGATGACGTCGACGCCGGCCTCGGCAGCCTTCAGATAGGTCATGAAAGCGGTGCCGGTGGTGGAGTGGGTGTGGACAACCAAGGGCAGGTCCACGGAATCCTTGATAGCGGAAACGAGCTCGTAGGCGTTGGCCGGGGTCATGATGCCCGCCATGTCCTTGATGCAGATGGTGGAGACTCCCATCTTCTCAAGCTCCTTGGCCATCTTCACGTAAGCATCGCGCGTATGCACGGGGCTGGTGGTGTAGGAGATGGTGCCCGAAGCCATGGCGCCGGCTTCCAGCGCGGCCTCGATGGCGACCTTGAGGTTGGTAAGGTCGTTCAAAGCGTCGAAGATACGGATGATATCGATACCGTTGCGGACGGATGCCTTGACGAAGCGGCGCACGACATCGTCGGAATAGTGCTTGTATCCCAGGATGTTCTGACCGCGCAGGAGCATCTGCAGCTTGGTATTGGGTGCGGCGGCGCGAAGCTTGCGCAGGCGCTCCCAGGGATCCTCGTTCAGGTAGCGAAGGCAAACGTCGAACGTTGCG
This sequence comes from bacterium, assembly GCA_963597045.1. GTDB lineage: Bacteria > Actinomycetota > Coriobacteriia > Coriobacteriales > Eggerthellaceae > Anaerotardibacter. Next base: position 704 of record CAVBOO010000050.1, read on the forward strand.
CCGCCCCAGCACTCGAGGGAATAGTAGCCCGCCTTATCAAGCTTATCCATGATGGGTGCCATCTTGTCGTAAGACAGTCTGGTTGCGATAAGGCTCTGACCGGCATCACGCAAAACCGTTTCGGTGAATCCGATCTTTTGATTGGACATGTGAACCTCCAATAAAATCTTATCTTGGGGCGTGAACGAACCCCCAAAAGTCTGACTTTCCAATTCTACTTGCCCATAGCGCTATATGTAAGAAAAACGCAAAATTTACGGCTCAAATTGAAGGAATACTCGATAAAGAGACGCTGAATCAGGGCGTTTTCGGACGTTAACGCGTTCATGTTGCGCCAGATGCGCCTTCGTCAACGAGTCCTATGCTGCCGGGTGCGTCTTCGGCAACAGGTCTCACGTGGCTGGGCGCTTGCCAATGAAGGAATGCACCCGGGGGTGCCGGTTCAGCAAAACTTATGGATGATGCCTCATGCGACTCCCCTATCGAGCGCCAAGACTCTATCATCGAAACACTGACGAAACATCGCGGCCCCAACAGGGGCTTACTGGATGAGGGCACCCTCCCCATCGCAATGGCAAGAACCAAGGCAAACTAGGTAGACACCATGACCGAGCACAACAACGAACAAGGCGCCTGGAGCGCATCGAGCAACCGTCCGCGCCCGCGCATCAACATCGCGGACCCCCTTCAACCAGCACAGCCCCAGGGCTCGCGCCCGGCAGCGAGCGGGCAAAATTCGCAGACGCAAGGCGGCCGCGAGCAGCTTGTCGGCCAGGCAGCCGCAGCGCAAAGGGCGGAAGCTCAGGCACAGGTTCAGCCCCAGGCGCAGGCGGCCAATCGCCAGGCTCCTAGCCAGCAGGCCCAGACTGGCTACCAGCAGACCCGCCAGCAGGCGCCGGTCGCACGCGCGCAGCTGGCCTACCAGCAGCAAGGCCAGCCCGCAAACGCGTACCAGGCCCAGGCCCAAGCTCCCTATCCGAACCAAGGCAACACGCAAGCCGGTCCTCGCCAATACAAGCAGGCGCCTGCCCGCAAAAAGCGCCGCGCACCCAAGGTGATCGCCGCACTTGCCATCGTGTTGGCAGTGGCCGGCGCAGCCGCTGGTGGCGGTTGGTGGTGGTACAACAACCATGCAGTCGAAGTGACGCTCAACGGCACCACGACGACCATCGAGGGAAGCCAGCGCAGCATCCAGGGCCTCATCGACGCCGGCACCGTCACCCCCACCGCCGGCAATCACCTGGCAATCGACGGCAGCGTCATCCAACAAGGAGGAGGTAATGCCGCCACGGTTAAGCTGAACAATGCCGAAACCAGCGATTTCTCGCAGCTGCTGATGGACGGCGACGACATCGGGGTAACCAACGGCACCGACACCACCGAGGAGTACACCGAGGAAACCAAGGAGACCAAGCCCGCCAAGGCAAGCGTCAAGGTCAAAGGCTCGGGCGCCATCCACAAGGTGAGCGCCCCCAGCAAGGAAACGGTAAAAGTGCTCACTGGCAAGGAGTCCGGCAAAACGAAAACCGAGGTGGTCAAGAAATCGAGCGGCCTTACCGTGACCAAATGCAACGCTTCCACCAACAAAAAGGTCATTGCGCTCACCTTCGATGACGGCCCCTGGCCCACCACCACCGACGAAATCCTCGACATCCTGGCCGAAAACGACGCCAAGGCAACCTTCTTCACCATTGGCAAGCAGATCGCCAGCCATACCTCGAGCGTGAAGCGCATGAAGGAAGCCGGTCATCAGATTTGCACGCACACCTACGATCATGCGTCGGGCTCCGGCCGCGGCGTGAACATCACCTACATGTCTGCCTCCGAGCAGAAGAAAGAAATCAAGAAGGGCTACGAGGCTATCAAGGCCGTCACCGGCGAGGATGCAAGCACTGTGGTGCGCCTGCCCGGCGGCAACGTGAACGAAGATACTTACAGCAATCTTTCCAACCTGATCAGTGCCGAGATTAACTGGAACGTTGACACGGAAGATTGGAGCCGGCCCGGCGTCGATGCCATCTACAACCGCATCGTCAACGCCAGTTCGGGCAACGTCATCCTCATGCATGACGGCGGTGGCGATCGCTCACAAACCGTTGCCGCGCTCAAAAAGGCTCTCCCCGTCCTCAAGGGAAAGGGCTACTCCTTCGTCACCATCGACGAACTGCTGAAGGATAATCAGTAGCTAACGCTGCGAGCGGCAAACCCAGCTACGAGGCTTGCCGCTCGCGACTTTAGGCGGGGGCGCGGGCTTGACGGAGGCGCACCGGCGAACTTCAGGCAGAGCACGCCATGCCGAACCCGAAGTCTTTCGAAGAACTTGTGTCTTTCATCGAATTCAAGGCTTGCAGTATTCAATTAAGCCTCAATACGGTTTACAGTGTTGCTTCACATAAAATCAAAACGACTTGAAGCCAGGCCGCAAAGCCGGCTTCATTCGCTTTCAAGGAGTTCATAGGGAGCAACCATGCGCGAGTTTTCAAAGTCTTCAAAGCTGGACAACGTCCTCTACGATGTCCGCGGCCCCGTCGTCGACGAAGCGGCCCGCATGGAGGAAGCCGGCGCGCACGTGCTGAAGCTCAACATCGGCAACCCTGCCCCCTTCGGGTTCCGCACCCCCGACGAAGTGATCTACGATATGTCTCGCCAGCTCACCGAGTGCGAGGGCTACTCCAACGCGAAGGGTCTTTACTCGGCACGTAAGGCCATCATGCAGTACTCGCAGATCAAGAACATCCCCAACGTCACTATCGAAGACGTCTACACCGGTAACGGCGTAAGCGAGCTTATCAACCTATCCATGTCGGCCCTGCTTGACAACGGCGACGAGGTGCTTATCCCCAGCCCCGATTACCCCTTGTGGACAGCCTGCGCCACGCTCGCAGGCGGGCATCCCGTTCATTACATCTGCGACGAGCAAGCCGAGTGGTACCCCGACATCGACGACATCAAAAAGAAGATCACCGGCCGCACCAAGGCCATCGTCATCATCAACCCCAACAACCCCACGGGCGCCCTGTACCCGCGCGAGGTGCTGCAAGAGATAGTGGACGTTGCGCGCGAGCACGAGCTGATCATCTTCTCGGACGAGATCTACGATCGTCTGGTGTTCGACGACGCCGAGCACGTGTCCATCGCCAGCCTGGCGCCCGACCTGTTCTGCGTCACCTTTAGCGGACTTTCGAAGTCGCACATGATTGCGGGATACCGCATCGGCTGGATGATCCTGTCGGGCAACAAGCGTATTGCCAAGGATTACATCGAGGGCATCAACATGCTCTCCAACATGCGCCTTTGCTCCAACGTGCCCGCGCAATCCATTGTGCAAACCGCGCTTTGGGGGCATCAGTCGGTCGAGGATTACGTGAAGCCCGGCGGACGCGTGTTCAACCAGCGCGAGTTCATCTACGAGCGCCTGAATGCCATCGACGGTATTAGCTGCGTGAAGCCCAAAGCGGCCTTCTATGCCTTCCCACGCATCGACACGAAGAAGTTCGGCATCACCAACGACGAACAGTTCGCCCTCGACCTGCTTAAAGAAAAGAAGATTCTGCTTATCCACGGCGGCGGCTTCAACTGGCATGAGCCCGATCACTTCCGCGTGGTGTACCTCCCCCGCCGCGCCGTGCTCGGCGAAGCCATGGACAAGCTGGCCGACTTCCTGGAGCACTACCACCAGTAAAGGCGGCATCGTTCAAGCGGCCAAAAAAATCAAAAAGGAACCCATTAGGGTTCCTTTTTTAGTGGCAAATTGGCTGTTAGACCAAATTTAAGCGTATGCGATCTTTAGCCGATGCGTCTCCTTACTCAGTGCGCTTCCTTACTCGACCTTACGACGACAAGCTGCGATGGCAAGTGCGGCAGAGCCCAAGGCGGCGAAGCCAAGAGCAGCAACGCCCGCGTCACCGGTTTCGGGACTCGATTTGGACTCCGAGCTGGAGCTACTGGAGCTGAACTCGTCAGCTTCTTCGATCTCGATAGGATCGGAGGTAGCCTCGTCGGTGCCGACCTTCTTCCAAAGGGCAACCGCTTTAACGTCATGCTCGAGCACGGTCTCGGCAGAAAGCTTGTAGTCATCGGAGTAATTGCCGTTCAGGTACCAGCCAAGGAACTCGTATTTCGCAATCTCCTGGCCGGCGGGCAGCTCGCCCACGGCTTCGCCTTCTTCAAAGCCACGCACTTCAACGGTCTTGTCTTGGGAAATGAACTCCACATGATAGATAGCCTTGATGGTGGCGTCACCATCCTCGACTTCCTCGTCCATCTTCTTGTAGCACTCGCGCGCATTCGTTTCGTCGCGGAAGTAAACCGTGAACTTGAACTTGTCGCCCTCGTAAGTGGTGCTGGTGGACACTACCCAGTTGGCCTGGGATTTAACGTTAGCAGCATCAACAACCTCGAAACGGCCGTCCTCACGCTCGAGGAAGGTCTTACCGTCAGCAACCGCCCAAACGTTCTCCCAGTTTTCAAATATACCGCCGTTGATCTTGAGCTTGGCAAGAGCAGTGCTGGCATCGTTGAAGACGCACATGCCGCCGAACTCGCCGCCGTTGATGGCGATGGAACCCTGCTCCTCCAGATCATTGATATAGAGGAATTCGTCATTCGCGCTTGAGAAGGTGCCGTCCTCGATGGCGACATTGGCGGATCCGCTGACGGTGAGCGTTTGCTTTGCGCTCTTGCCGACAAAGCCCTTGCCGATGGTCAGCTTGCCTGCGCTCGCCGCAACAGCGACGTCAACATCCTGGATGTTAAGGCCCTTAAGGGTCACGTCCGCATCGGCGTCCGTGACGGAAACTCCTGCCGAATCAGTGTCCTTGCCGGAAATGGTGCCGTTTTTGATCGTGAGCTTCGCAGGACCAGCTACCGTGACGGCAGCCTTGGACCCCTTTGCGGTCAAAGTCTTGCCGTTAAGATCAAGCGTGAAGTCGCCCTTGCTCACCGTAATGTTTTCCGTCAGGTCCTTGAGGAGCTTGATCTCGCTTGCCTTGACGGAGCCATCCTCGATAGCGTCCTCCGCAGCCTGCAGGCTAGTGAACTTCTTGTCGCCTACCTGAGCAACGTAGTCAGTCCAGGCTGCAGTGAAAGTGGTTGCTTCGTACAAAGTAGTGAACTTGTACTCATTGCCGCTGGAATCCTTCCAATAGTCAAACAGGCCATCGTCCTTCGTGGGATTGGTAACCTTGTCCTTGACGGGGGCGGTTCCGTAAAAGACCTTCTGGGTCTGGGAAGAAGGTGTTGCGCCATCTGCTTCGAAGGTCGCATCAAGCCAGGCAGCCTGAACGTCCGAGCAACAATCGCTATGAGAAGCCTTGAAATCTTTGGCTTTTTCTTCAGTCGTGAAATAAACAGGATAGCTGTAGGACGTGCCGCTAGCCGTATAGCTCAGAGCGTACTTGGCGTCATCCTCGAGCGAGCTTATCTTCTTTACCGCGAAACTGCCATTCGCGTCGCAGATTATGCCGTAGCTGTTGGTGTAGATGCCCTCCGGCAACGTGGAGTAAGTGCCGCCGTAGAGAGAGAAGCAAGCGCTATTTCCGGACGTAATGGACGAACCCTTGAAAGTACCGGCCTTGACCTCAAAGGAGCCGTGATCAGAGCTGCGCAAAACGCTAGCCGTGCTGGTGTTGGACGTTGCAGCGTAATTTCCGTCACCTTCAATGGTTATGCGCCCGTGTTCAGCATCGATGCACTGATGGTCAACAGAGCTTGCGTTCACGCCGTTCAGCTTAACGATCGGGCTGGACGATCCCGTGGAGTCAACACGCACTGCCGCATTGGATGTGTTCGTCTGAACAAGAGAGCCATTCGAGATAGTGACCTCGGTTTGACTAGTTCCCACAACGCCAATGCATGAATGGTCCTTGTTGTTGGAAATCGTCTTGTTGTTCAGGTCGATCGTGACCTTTCCGGAAACGACCTTATCGGCTTTGCCGACGTTGATACCGGTGCACTTATCGGTATCCAGCTGATAATCGCCCGCGTCAGTGACGTTATAAACCCCATCCACGAGGTCGTCGTCGGTGATGTGGGTAG
>CAVBOO010000051.1:0-6733 GCA_963597045.1 bacterium
GTATTGGCGTTGCCCTGTTCCACCCGGAAGGTGGGCGATTGTCGAATCTTGCGGCTGGCGCACGCAAGGCTAACGGGATGAGCATTTTTGCGGTTGGCGGCAACATTGGCTTTTTTGTGGGCCCTCTGCTTACCGCTGCGTTTCTTTCGGCTTTTGGCATGCGGGGGACGCTTGTGTTCATCTTCCCTGCCGCCGCTTGCGCATTGGTGTTGCTAGTGTTTAACAAGCGCTTTAAGGAATTAGGCGTCGCTAGCGCTGTTCACGGAGATGCGGTCGGCAGTAGGGAACATTGGGGGAGGTTCGCGGGCGTCATGGGCATTCTCGGTGGGCGATCCATCATGGAATACGGCATGCTCGCTTTCGTTCCCTTGTTTATTATGGGTGTCACGGGACAAAGCCAAGCCGTGAGCTCTGCCACGCTGTCGTTTTTCGCGATTTGCTGCGCAGCAGCAACGTTTTTATCGGGTCGTGCGTCCGAGCGCGTGGGAACCCATAAGCTCATGATTGTGTGCTTGGCGTTTGCTGCAGCTATGCTCTGTGTGCTTGCTTTTAACCGATCGTTTATCACGGCTGTGGCGCTCATTGGTTTGCTCGCTGTGGCAATCAATCTTTTCTACCCCAGCACCGTTGCTTTGGGCATGAGCTACGTACCGCGTCATATAGGCACGGCGAGCGGCCTGTCTTACGGTGTGGTTGTGGCCGTTGGCGGCATTGCCGAGCCTCTTTTGGGGGTGGCGGGCGATGCCGTGGGCCTTGTTCCCGTCATGTTGATCCTGGCTGCCGTTTCAGTGTTGAGTATGTTGGGTGGCATGGCGCTGCGTGCGATCGATCGGCGTTCTTAAACCCGCGGTCCGTAGCGGGGCGATCGCGTTTGCTCCGCTGCGAGTATGGGTGATTGTGTTCATGCTGCTGCGGCTGTGGGGCACGGGCGTTCGCCTTGTCGCGAATACGGGGTCTTCAGTGTTTGGCCCACTTGAGCAAGAATGCCGAGTTCACGATGACGAACACGCTGCCGCAGTTGTGCACGAGTGCGCCGGATACCGGGTCGAGCACGGCGATGAAGGCCAAGATGATGGCCGTGAAGTTGAGCAGCATGGAAAAGGTGAGGTTCGCCTTGATCACGCGCATCATGTGCTGGGAGAGCGAGAGCAGGTGGGGCAGCTCCGAGATGCCCTCGTTCACGATAGCGATGTCGGCAGCTTCGATGGCGATGTCGCTTCCCACGCCGCCCACGGCCACGCCCACATAGGCGCGTTTGAGCGCGGGCGCGTCGTTGATGCCGTCGCCCACCATGGCGCATCTTGTGCCGCCTTCCTCGCAGCTCTCGATAAAGCGCATCTTGTCCTCGGGCGTGCACGAGGCGACGACTTCCTCGATCCCCACCATGCCGGCGACGGTTTCGGCGGCAGCTTGATTGTCGCCCGTGAGCAGAACGGGGGAGGCGCCGGCTTCGCGCAGGGAACGAACCGTGCGGTGGGATTCTTGTCGAACGGTGTCCGCGAGCGCTACCACGCCGGCCGCTTCGTTGTCGACGGCGACGAAGGTGAGGGTTTCGCCGGAGTTGCGCAAGGCGTCGATTCCGCAGGTGGCCCAGCTTTCCGGATTAAGACCAAGCTGCGCCATGAGGGCCTCGTTGCCCACGGCCACACTCGAGTCGTTTACCTGTGCAGTGACGCCCAGACCGGGTTTCATCTCGAAGGTGGCAGGTTCTGTCGCCGTGATGTCCGTTGTCTTGGCATCGCGTACGATGGCTTTGCCCAGCGGGTGCTCGCTTTTAAGCTCGGCGGATGCCACCAGGGCAAACAGCTCTTCACGGGAAAGCGCGCATTCGGCGCAGGGCACTACCGCCGCTACGCGTGGCTCGCCTTGCGTGATGGTGCCTGTTTTGTCGAAGGCAATGCGCTTGACCTTGGCCAGGCGCTCCAGCGCGTCGCCTTCTTTCACAAGGAAGCCATGCTTGGTGGCGTTGCCTATGGCGGCGACGATGGCCGTGGGCGTGGCCAGGACGAGCGAGCACGGGCAGAAAACTACGAGCACGGTTACTGCGCGCAGGATCTCGCCTGTCACCAGAAACACGCCGGCAGCGGAGGCGAGCGCTCCCACCACGATCCACGTGGCCCAGCGATCGGCCAGGCGCACGATCTTGGCCTTGCCGGCATCGGCGCTTTGCACCAGGCGGGCCATGCGCTGGATGGAGCTGTCGGCGCCTACGCGTGTTGCGCGCACATCGATAGCGCCGAATTGGTTCGTGGTGCCGGAAGAGACCTCGCTGCCGGCTTGTTTGTCCACGGGCATGGGCTCGCCGGTGACGGCGGACTCGTCAATGCTCGTGGTGCCGGAGGCTACTACGCCGTCGACGGGAACCGTCTCGCCAGGTAGCACGCGTACGATTTGATTGAGCGCCACCTCGTCCGCGCCGATCTCTTTTTCGCCGCCCTCATCCAGCAGCACGCGCGCGGTGCGGGGCGTGAGCTCCACCAGTTTTTGGATGCCGCGTTGCGCGCGGGCGACGGTGAGCTCTTCTAGCAAGTTGCCCAGCTGCATGATTACGGCAACCTCGCCGGCGGCGAAGAACTGGCCTATTGCCAGTGATGCGACAAGCGCGATGCTCACCAAAAGGTCCGCTTTGATGTCGAACTCCGTTATCAGGGCGATGAGCGCTTCGATCACGATGGGCACACCGCACAGTAGTATGGCAATCCAGGCGGGGTCCACAAGGAAGCCGGGCATGAAGAAGCTCAATATCAGGGCGACGGCGCTGATTGCGATGAACGTGATGTCTTTCTTCGCGCCGCCCCATTCAAGCAGGTTTTCCAGCGGTTCGAACAGCGGCTTCAGGCTTTCCACTTCATCCTCTTTCGTTACATATATTTCAATACCGAACATAGTGTTAGATATAATGCTTAATGTTCGGCAGCGGCAACAGACAAGCTGCATGCCGTGGAAGTTATCGAACATATTTGCTCGATTGTGCGAAAGGGGACAGACCATGGACCGCCGTCAAAGAAAAACGCGCAAGGCCATTTACGATGCGTTCGAGGCGCTTATGGCAAGCGAGCACTACAGCGCGGTGACGGTAGCTCAGGTCATCGAGCGGGCGGACATCGGCCGCTCCACCTTTTATGCTCATTTCGAGACCAAGGACGATCTTCTGCGCGAGATGTGCCGCGAGATGTTCGATCACATCTTCGAAGGCGTGAACGAGTATTGTGTCACGCATCCGAATTTGGTGGCGGAGGGTCTTGAGGGCAAGCTTGCGCACCTGCTCTATCACATGCGTGACACGCATAGCGGTGTGTGCGGCAAACTTGTGCGCGAGGGCGAGCCGTTCTTCACCCGATATTTTGAGGAGCAACTCAACGTGCTGTTCGAGAAGAGCGGCCCCAAGCCGCCCAAGGGTATGCCCGCGGGCCTTATGCGCGTGCTATACGTGAGCTCGTTTTCGCATACGGTGTCCTGGTGGTTCGACTGCGGCGCAAGCGATGCCCCGGAGCAAGTGGCGTCTTGGTACGCGCAGGGCATGAGGTTGCATGCGTAGGGGCTGCGCTGCTTGCGGATGTTGAATCGCCTGGAGTTTTAGGGGAGGCGCAAAACGCCTCAGCTATTGCCGGTGCTCCATTCCAGAGGCTTACTTCCTGCGAGCCCTTGCGGTTTTGGTTATGATCTTTGCCAACAAGCAAGCAGGCTCTTTGTTGGGGGGGTAGGACGTGACAGGCAAGCTCGAATACAGCGCAATCGATTTCAAGGAGAGCCTGCAGGCAAGCTTCATTGACGGCGATAAAGAGCCGGACGACCGTTACGCGCCGCGCATCCTGAGCAACGATGAGCAGAGCTCGAGCAATGTGCTCTCCGTCATTGAGAGCGAACTGTTGGATTGCGTGAGCTTTAGCTTCTCCATCGCGTTTATCACGGCAAGCGGCATTCAAATCCTAGCGGAGATTCTTCACAAGCTGCAGCAGCGTGGCATCCCCGGGCGCGTTCTTACCTCGACCTACCTCAACTTCAACGACCCTGCTGCCCTGCGCAAACTGCTGGAATATCCCAACATCGAGTCGCGCGTGTATCAAGGGGACCTGCACGCCAAGGGATATTTCTTCGACAAAGAGGGCATATCGACCATCATCATCGGCAGCTCGAACCTTACGCAGTACGCCCTTACCTGCAACAAAGAATGGAACGTGCTGTTCCGCAGCTTTCCCAAAGGCGACATCCTCCAAAAGACCAAAAGTGAATTCGAGAAGCTTTGGGAAGATGAAAACTCTGTTAGCGTCACGGAGCAGTGGATTCAGAACTACGAGGCGTTTCTAGCGGCCCATAAAAGCGAGACCTCGCGGAAGCGCCCACCTGCGTTTTCGGCGGAGCGAGCGGCAGACAGTGCTGCTTCCGGTTTGGGCGAAGCGCGCATCAAGCCTAACAAAATGCAGGAAACTGCCTTGGAGGCGCTGGATGTTCTGCATAGGCGCAGCGAGCCCAGGGCTTTGTTGGTGTCTGCCACCGGTACTGGCAAGACCTATCTCTCAGCGCTCGATGTACTCAGAACCAAGCCCAAGCGCGTGCTGTTCATAGCTCATAGGCAGAGGATTTTGGATGCATCGCAACGTAGCTACCAGCGCGTTTTAGGCGATGCATATAGCTATGGTCAGTTCAGCAACGCGACGCAAAGGGACGCGAGTTGCTTGTTCGCCATGGTGATTCAGCTGTCGAGCAATTTGGAGCAGTTCGCGCCCGATGAGTTCGATTACATCATCATCGACGAGGCGCACAGGACCGGCGCCAACAGCTATCAAAAGATACTCAATTACTTCACGCCAAAATTTGTGCTGGGCATGACAGCGACGCCCACGCGCACCGATGGCTATGACGTATATGCCCTGTTCAACCATGTGATTGCGTATCGCATCACGCTGCAGGACGCGCTTGAGAACGACATGCTGGTGCCGTTCCATTATTTTGGCATTGCCGATTTGGCTATTGACGACGAGACGGTCGATGACGTCGCGTTGTTCGGCAAGTTGACTTCTGACGACCGCGCGGACCATATCATTCAAAAGATCGAGGAATATTCCGTTCGCAAAAGCGATAGACGCGGTCTTGTTTTCTGCTCACGCAATGACGAGGCGCGCGAGCTGTCGCACTTGTTCAATGAACGCGGCTACAAGACCTTGGCCATAAGCGGCGAGACGACTGACGAACAGCGCAATCGGGCTATCGATCGTCTTGAGTCGGGTGATTTGCAGTACATCTTCTCCGTCGACATCTTCAACGAGGGCGTGGATATTCCTTCGCTGAATGAAATAATCATGCTGCGCCGCACGGAGTCCGCCATTGTGTTTGTGCAGCAGCTGGGCCGCGGCCTGCGCAAAGACCCGTCCAAGGATTACACGTTGGTGCTGGATTTCATCGGCAACTACCAACAGAACTACCTCATCCCCATGGCGCTTGCGGGTGATAGAAGCTACAACAAGGACAACCTGCGCAAGGTGGTGAAGGAAGGCAGCGCGGCGATTCCCGGCTGTTCGACCATCTCCTTCGATAAGGTTTCCGAGCAGCGCATTTTCAAGTCGCTGGAAGAAGGCAAGTTCGGCTCGGCGAAGCTTATTCGCGGCGAATACGATGACTTGCGCCGCCTGCTAGGGCGTATCCCCAGTCTCTTGGATTTTGATGAGAACGAGTCGATCGATCCATTGCTCGTCATCGGCAAATTTGATTCATATCCTGCGTTTTTGCAACGGCATGAGAGCGAATGTCCGTTTGCGTTTGGCGAGAAAAAGTTGGCGTATCTCAAGTTCGCCTCGGAGAAGTTGGCCGCTGGTAAGCGCTTGGCAGATCTGGTTGCGCTTGAGAGCTTGATCGATGCGTTTGCGACGGGGGAGCAGACGGACACCGTGTTGCCAGGTGATATGAGCGACGCGCGCTCTGTGGTGCGAACGCTTACGGGCGAGTATTCAAGCAAGGGCGAGCAACTGGTTGAGCTTGTTGGCGAAGGCAAAGTAAAGCTTGCGGATGGGTTCGCTGCGGCGCTTGAGGATGGTGACTTCCTCAAGTGTATGGTTGACTTGGTCAAATTCGGCATGCATAGGAATGCTCTGAGGTTCGGCGCGCTCTACAAGGACACGAATTTCGTTCTCAATCAAAAATATACGCGCGAGGAAGTTTGCCGTTTGTTGCGCTGGGAGAAGGAGCCCAACTACCAAAATGTGGGCGGGTATTTCCACGACAAGGCGACGAACACCTTCCCGGTGTTTGTGAACTACGAGAAAGATCCGGACATAAGCATCACCACGCAGTATCGCGATCGTTTTGTGTCCGATAGAGCAATCATCTGCATCTCCAAAAGTAAGCGCACGCTTGAGTCTCCGGAAATCAAGCGTTTGAAGCGCGCTGATGAGCTAGGCATGCGTTGTTTTCTTTACCTGCGCAAGAACAAAAAAGATAAGGACGACGGCACGGAGTTTTATTTTCTGGGCGAGATGCACCCTAATGGGGGCTTTGAGCAGATAGTGATGGCCGACGGCAAGACCAATGCTGTCGAGATTCGTTACGAGCTTGAAGAGCCTGTGCGTCCAGACTTGTACGACTACTTCTTGAGCAGCTTCGATGAGTGATTCGCGGTAGCGGCCGAGCACGCCAAATGCAAGCAACGAAGAGAAAGGCCAGCCATGATTACCGACGAAGAGGCAATCCGCCAGCGCCATTCTGTACGTCAGTACACCGACGAGCCCATCAGCAAGGC
>CAVBOO010000052.1:0-6702 GCA_963597045.1 bacterium
GTGTGCCCCGTGCCCACCGGGCTGTTCAGCAGCCACACCGCATTCCCCGGCTGGTACATGCACGACACCACCGACATCATGGCCGACTACACCAACGCCTGGAAGAACATCGGCGTTGAAATCGATGCCATCTACTCGGGCTTCCTGGGCGCCGCCGAGCAGGTAACCCGCATCCGCGACCTGTACAAGACCTACCCCAAGGCGCTCAAGCTCGTCGACCCCGTCATGGCCGACCACGGGCAGGTCTATCCCACCTACACGCCTGAGCTTTGCCAGGCCATGGCCGACCTTGCAGCCGACGCCGACATCCTCACCCCCAACCTCACCGAAGCCGCCATCATCCTGGGCGAGCCCATCGGCGACGACTGGGCGGGCACCGACATCTCCGACGAGGAGGCCAAGCGCATCATCGACGCGCTGCTGGCAAAGGGCGCGAAGAACGTCGTCTTGAAGGGTATTCAGCGCGAGGGCGAGAACGTCATCCGCAACTTCGTCGCCGGCGAGCTGGTTCCCTTCACCGAGGTGAGCAACGAGTACCTGCCCTACATGCTCCATGGCACGGGCGACGTGTACGCTTCCTCCCTGCTTGCCGCCATCATGGCTGGCAAAACCCTCGAAGATGCCGTGGCCTTCGCGGGCACCTTCACCCACGACGCGATGCTCGTGAGCGCCAAGCAGCCCGATTTCGAGGCACGCGGCGTCTCCTTCGAATCCATCCTGGGCAACATCACCAAGCTTCTTTAAACGCCAACGTCGAACGAGCGCCAAACCGCGCATCCTGGGCGACGCACTTGACGAAATGAATGCAAAACGGCTATCTGTTAACTCTTCAACAGATAGCCGTTTTTTAAGATAAGGGGCTTTAATGGAAGAACTCGACCAGCACCAACGCACGCGCCGCTGCATCGGCGACGCCGTGGACAAACTCGCCGCATGCCATGTTGCCATTTTCGGCGTCGGCGGCGTCGGCGGCTTCGTGGTCGAGGGCCTGGCACGCGCAGGCGTCGGAGGGCTGACGCTCGTCGACAAGGACTGCGTCGATGTGACCAACATCAATCGCCAAATCGTGGCCTTGCATAGCACCGTGGGCCAGGCGAAGGTCCAAATTGCCAAAGAGCGCGTGCAGGACATCAACCCCGCAGCCACGGTTCACACGCATGAGTGCTTCTACCTGCCTGAAACGATGGGCGAGTTCGACTTCTCCCAGTACGACTACGTGGTGGACGCCATGGACACGGTGACCGCCAAAATCTCCTTGGTCGAGCAGGCTAAAAAAGCAGGCACGCCCGTTATCTGCGCCATGGGCGCGGGCAACAAGCTCGACCCCACTCTCTTCAAGGTGGCCGACATCGAGGACACGAGCGTGTGCCCGCTGGCAAAAGTCATGCGCAAGGAGCTCCGCCGTCGCGGCATACGCGGGGTGAAGGTGGTCTACTCGACCGAGCCGCCCCGAGCGCCCATTAAATCCGAAGAAGAGGTGGCTGCCGAGGCTGCCGCTGAAAAGCGCATCAAGCAATCGCCGGGCAGCATCTCGTTTGTTCCCTCGGTCGTGGGGCTTATCATCGCCGGCCAGGTGATCCGCGACCTCGCAGGAATCGAATAGCGCAAAACAGCGCCCCTAAAAAACGAGCCTCGAAGCATTTGCCTCAAGGCTCGTTGGCTTATTCGCTTTCTTTTAAACGATACCGGGCGGCGCGGGCTATGCCCAAGGCACCCGCGAGCATCACGACTATGCCCAAGATGAAGAACAAGCGATCCGCATCGCTCGTTTGCAGGAGCCCATGCGATTCATCTTCTTCGCCCTTAGCCTTTGCATCCGCGCCTTGCCCGTCCGTGCTGGTGGCAGCAGAGCCTTTCAGCTTCGTGCGCTCGAACTTCGGTTGGGCAACCACGTTGTAGGTCCAGGAGCTTTCGTCAAGCTTGCCTTCGCCTGCCGCAGCCTCGCTGGTGCTTAAGTTGGGCACCGAAAGAAGAGCGGGCAGGCTCGTGTAGCGGTAGCCCTTGAGTTTCTTTTGAGCGATACCAACCAGGTACAAACCTGGCTCCAGGTCGCCCATGTAGGCGATGCCGATTTTGTTGGCGCCAAGCTCGGTGACCTTGACCTTATTGCTTTGAGCATACTCAAGGGCAAGTTCAGCCGCCTTGCGCCATGCGCCTGCGGAGCTTATGGCATTCACTTCCAGGCCGGATTGAGCGAAATCCTCGGTCAAGGCAAAGGACCCATCGGACTCAAAGCGCGCCAGTTCGTAGACCTTGCACTCCACGTCGCTTATCGGCGCCGAATCGTATGCGCAGGCAAGCGTCAGGCTTCCTCGCTGGTCAAGGTTAGGCTTGCTCGCAGCGTGCGCCAACGAGGGCGCAAGCTGAAGAAGGAGCAGGATCGTGGCGAATAAAACGATGGCCCCGATTGCAAGCTGCGTCATCGATGAGACGGACCGCACGAGCGATTCCGCAGATCGCAATGGCTGCCCCGCAAAGCACGCACCCGGCGCTGCAGTTTGCGAGCAGAACCGGGCAAGCCTGTCGGACAAGTTGCTTTGTTTCATTGCTTTCACTCCTCCTTCCTTAACGAGCATGCGCGCCCTTTGCTTGCACACCCTGAGAGCGCCGCTTCAGCGCACGTACCACCAAAGCAAGCACCAGCAAGGCAACAAGCGCCAGAGCGAGCTTCCCCTGCCAACCCAGGCTTGCCAAAATCTGCTGCACCGGATCGACCGAGGCCACCTCGACGTTGTCCACCGCGTGCCCGCGAACAAGCAAGCGCTGCGTGTTAACCCCGTAAGGCGTGCAGGTGACGAAGGTGAAGTAATCCTCGCCTTCGTCCACCTCCAGGCTCGAGATATCGTCCGGGTCGACCACCGTGATCTGATCGACCTCATAGCTTTTCTTCTCGTCCAAAACGTAAACCGCGAAGGTATCGCCCAGCTCCATCTGGTCTAGATCGGTAAGCAGCAAGGCCGAAGGCAGGCCACGGTGTCCCGCCACCACGCAATGCGCGCCCTTGCCGCCGATGGGCAGCGAGGTTCCCAGCACGTGGCCAAGGCCGGTTTGCAGGACCTCGTCGGAGAGCCCATGGTAGATGGCCAACCTGACGCTGATCTTGGGAATCTCGACGTAACCCATAACCCCGTCACCCGCCACGTTGAGCAGCTGCCAATACTCATCATCGGCCGAGGCCTCGGGTTTGGTGCTGCTAAACGCATCGGCAAAGCTCAATTCCAAGGACTCGTTGTACTTCCGAGCAGCAGCTTTGGCCTTGGAGTAATCCTCCGACGAAAGCTGCTGCACCGATTCCTGGTAGCTATCGATCAGCTGATTCTGGCGAAACTGGTTCCACAGGTCGCTGACCGTCGGGTACAGCAAAATGCACAAACCCAGGATGAAGATGAGGGCAGGCACCAGGAAGCCCGGTGCCTTTCGCCCTTTCGTTCTGTCCAAAGTCTCAGCCAAGCGTCATCCCCGAACTGCGTTTGCTAGTTGTTGCGCTTCCTGCGACGCGCGAAGTACACCGCTGCCGCGACAACCATCAGAGCCAGGCCCGCGATGGTGAAGAGCAAGGTGCCCATGCCGCCGGTGGTGGGCAAGGAAGGCGTGCTGGAGTTCTTGATCACGATGTCGTACTGGTTGGCCTCATCGTTGTCGACGTTGCCGGAAACCAGCCTCCCATCGGAGGCCGTGTCAAGCGCGGTCACCGAGGAAGCACCCGAAAGCGTGCCGGAGTGCTCGGTTTCATCGCCATCCTTCATCTGGGAGTCAAGGTCGAGCTTGAAAGCGTTGGAGGGGGCGTAGTAACCCTTTGGCGTGGTAGTTTCCTTGAAGTAGTAATCCTTGTAGGGGTCCAATCCCTTAACAAGCAGATAGGAATCGTTGCCATCGGCCAAGATCTCGGTCACTTCGCCTGCGTCATTTGCACGGTAATACCAAGAACCGTCGGTATTCGTCACCTTCTCGAACTTGATGGCCTGAGTGCAGGCCTCGTCGGAGTACACCGTGAAACCGGATCCAGGAAGAAGCTGGTTGTCCATATCCTTCTTGGTGAGCTTGGCGGAATAGGTGTAGAGGGTCGTCTTGCTTTCGGTTGTGGAGGAGGTGGTTGCATCGCTGGTGCTGTAAACGACCTTGGCGGTGTTCGTCGCCTTCATGTCACCGGTGATGGAAGTGCCCGTGATATCGCTCATCACCTTGGCGGAGTAGGTGATGTAGTAAGTCTGTCCGCCGGTCAGCTTGGAGTAGTCGATGGAGAAGGAGACTTCCTGCTTGCCGTTGGCATAGGTGCCGATGGTCTTCTCGGAGATGGCCGATTCGATCCTGGTGGAAGGCATCCAATCCGAGCTACCATCGCCTTCCTGGGAGTACAGGGCAATATCGCCGTTGTACTGCTGGTTCACCAGCGCGTCCTCAAGCTCCAGTCGCGGGGTCGTGCCTGCCTGCCAATCGGGCACGGTCAACTTCACGCGATAGGTGGCCGCCTCGCCCACGGCAACCGTCTTGGTGCTCTTCCAGGCAGAGGCCATGTCGGTGCCGTTGTCGCGCTTGACCTTCTTCTCGATGGTGGGGCCGTTGGTGCTCTTCATGGCAACCGTCGTGGTTCCCCAATCGCCAGCACCGGCCTTGATTGCAGAGTTCTCGCCGTTCATCTTCACGAAAGCCGAGAAGGGCTTGTAGACGTTGGACTCCGCACCCGTGGTCTTCACCGAGATCAGGTAATAGCCAGGCTCGAGCGTCAAGCTGGCGGTAGTGCCGGTAACGGCGGTCTCGGCAGGAGTGGGCTTGGCGTAGGTGTCGGTTCCGTACAGATAGGTACCCAGGAATGCGGAAAGCTCATCTCCGCTCAGGCCTGCCAGGTAATCATCAGCGCTCTTGCTCGTGGCCGTGGCTGCAGCCTCCAGGTAGGCCTTGAAGCTGGTCTTTCCATCCGTCGTCGTGCTGTCGTACACATAAGTGTTATAGTCGGAGCCGTAGCTCATAAGCTTGTACACTTGCACGGTCTCGCCGCTGGAGAGCCCGGTTAACTCCAGGCTCTTAGCGTACTTGGTGGTGTCGGCGTAGGCGGCTGTTGCGCCAAAGCCCACAAGCGTTACCACCAACGCAATGAGCAATGCGCTCATACGCTTCATAATGGTGCTCATCGTTTTGCCTTTCTCTTATTTTCAATGCCTTTTGATCATTGATTTCTTTTGAGTTCGAAGTTTGCTCGCAATCACACAAGCGCAAATCTAGCTAAGTAGGCCAGCCCCATGACCGGCTCCATCCCCTGCATCGCTTTTGCCATGGCATCCATGCGGGTAGCCGGCCGACCAAAATCTAGGCATGACAACCACGCTCCCTCGCTTGACGGGTGAAACGTCGCTCGCGCAGATACCAGGCAAGAGCCGCCACACCCATCAGGGCAAAGCCCCCAATAACGAAGGGACCGATGCCCGCCCCTCCTGCCGAGGGCAAGCTCGCAAGCGAAACGTCGCGCACGGTAAGCGTGTAGGCCACGTTGGTACTACTTGAGTTGTCGTCCCATTTGACGAAACCGGACTCGGCAGCTTCGTCGATCTCCGATTCGTCCTCAAGAACGAAGGTGGTTTTACCATCCTCGCCGGTTTCAACGACGAAGGTCAGGCTTAGGTTTTCCGCCGCTTCAAAGCCGGCAGGGGCCTTCGTCTCGGTAAGCGTGTAGGTGCCCTGATCGAGACCGGTGAAGCTCAAACCGCCCGAAGCGTCCGTGGTGAGCTTGTGCGCCTGTGCCCAGTCGCCCGTGCCGTCCATCTTGGCAAGCGTGAACTCGGCCCCCGAAACGCCCGCGGCCTCATCCAGCGAACCTTCGCCGATTTTCTTCACGTTCAAACCCGCACCGAACTTGTTGGTGACGGACGTCACCGCCGTTTGGCTGGCGTCACCTTCCTTGGTGATGGTCGGGCTTCCGTTGGAAACGACGGCCTTGTAAACCGTCGAGGCCTCGAAGGAGTATCCCGCCGGCGCCTGGACCTCTTTGATGTAATAGGTGCCCGCTGGCTGCTTGGAGAAGCTCACGACACCGTTGGTGCCGGTTGTCACACTCTCGATCTCCTTGGTGCAAGCTGCGTCCGAGTACAAGGTGAAGGTGGCGCCCGCCAAAGGCTTGCCGGCCAGGCCCTCGCGATCCTTCTTCGTGAACGAGATAATGCCTTTGACCTCGGCATTGTTGATCATCAAAAGCACGTGCTTGGCGTAGGTGATGCTTCCATCCTCGGCCTCCCACGAAGGGCTGTCGTGAGTGTAGGAGGAGCGTGGGTCGTCCATCGTGGCATCGGGCATATCGGTGGCCGCGGTATAGCGCGCGTCCTCGGTAGTCACCGCGTAATCAAGATAGCCGTCGTTCGGGTCGGCGGAGGCATCGTAGGCAACCGAATCGCTGCTGGTGGGATCGCCGATCCAAGCCTCACGCAAATAGTAGGTGACCGACTTGTTGTTGATGAACAAGGGAAGCTCTCCCCAGCTGAAGGTCCATTTATTGTCGCTGGAGAGCTGCACCTCGTTGGAGGCTTCGTTGCCGTCGACGTCCACCAAGGAGCTCTTACCGCCGGCCCCCGTTTCGGGCACCACTTCCTCCACGTTGCCGTAGCTGCGCCATAGCTGCACCGTAACCGGCTTCTTGTCCACCGTGCCCTCGGCCCATTCCTTCTTGGCGGTCACCGAGGTGTAGGCGACCGAACGATTGTAGATGTTAAGGAT
>CAVBOO010000053.1:0-6655 GCA_963597045.1 bacterium
GAGGGACTGACTACGAATCAGTACGTCGGGGGTTCGAATCCCTCACGGCGCACCATTTAAAACTTGAAGCCAGGAGTTCTTGCTCCTGGCTTTTTTGTTTTCTCGGGGGCGTCCCGTTGCGGTGCGACTACCATGGATAGCCAAGGATCTAAAAGGAAGGGGCACGCAATGATCATCGATTTCGACGCACTTGAAGAACAGGAAATGCCAAACTTCAAAGGAGGGGATGGCTCCGTTTCCGCGGCGGCCCACGTTGACGCCAACAACCGCATCATGCGCGCGACGGTGCACCCGCATTCTTCGATCGGTTGGCACCAACATCTTAAGAACTCCGAGATCGTTTACGTTATTTCGGGCACGGGCAAGGTCGTGGTAGAAGGTGGCGAGGAGCCTCTTGCGCCCGGCGTTTGCCACTATTGCCCTGCTGGTTCGTATCATTCCGTGGTTAACGACGGGGAGGAAGACCTGGTTGTTTTCGCCGTTGTCCCCGAGCACGCCGCATTTAGCTAGTCGGGCCTATCGGGCTGGTTAAATCAGTTGGATCCATCGGGCTTATCGGGCTGGTTGAGCTGCTTGGGTCCATCGGGCTAGTTGGGCTTGCCGGGCTTATCGGACCGAGGGCGGCTAAGGTGCCAGCGCTGGTTTTGCGGCTCGTACCGTTTCAGCGGCCTGCGCAGTCTCTGCCATAAAAAAAGAGGAAGCAGCATTCGTCATGCTGCTTCCTCTTTTGCTTTGCTTTGGCCGTAACCTTCGCGGCGCTTTTGGGTTTTGCCTCGGGCTGGACGTGCCGCTTGTGGGCAGGCTGTGCGCTTAGGCCCTGAAGTCGACGCCAAGCTCGGATTTGACCAGGTCAAAGGCCGCGTCGATGCACTTGTCCATATCGTAGTACTGGTATCCGCCCAGGCGGCCTGCGAACACGATATCGCCATCTTCCTTGGAGCGCTCCACGTAGCGCTGGTATAGCTCGGCGTTGCGCTCGTTGTTCAGGGGGTAGTAGGGCTCGTCGCCGGGATGCCAATCGGCGGGGTACTCGCGCGTGACGTAGGTGACGGGCTTGCTCTCGGCGTCCTTGACCTCTTCGCCGGCGTCGTTCTTGCAGAACTCGAAATGCTTGTGCTCGATGATGCGCGTCCAGGGCACCTCACGCTCGTTGTAGTTGACCACCGCGTTGCCCTGCCAGTTGTCGCTGGCGATGCGCTCGGTTTCGAAGCGCAGGGAGCGATACTCAAGCGTGCCCAGCTCGAAGTTGTAGAAGCCGTCGATGGTGCCGCAATAGATGGTGCGATCGGCGATGCCGGGGTTTGCGGCGATGAACTCGCGATACTCGGTGTTCAGCAGGATTTCGGTGTCGCCGAACATGTTGGCGACCATCTTGGTGTAGCCGCCCATGGGAATGCCCTGGTAGCGGTCGTTGAAGTAGTTGTTGTCGTAGGTAAGGCGCACGGGCAGGCGCTTGATGATGCTCGCGGGCAGATCTTTGCAATCGCGACCCCACTGCTTTTCGGTGTAGCCCTTAACCAGGGCCTCGAAGATGTCGCGGCCGACCAGGCTGATGGCCTGCTCCTCAAGGTTCTGGGGCTCGCCGGTAATCTCGGCGCGCTGCTCGTTGATCTTCGCCAAAGCCTCGTCGGGCGTCACCACGCCCCACATCTTCGAGAAGGTGTTCATGTTGAAGGGCATGTTGTAAATGGTGCCCTTGTAAAGAGCCACAGGGCAGTTGATATAGTTGTTGAACTGGGCAAACTTGTTGACGTAGCGCCAAACCGGCTCAAGGCTGGTGTGGAAGATGTGGGCGCCGTACTTGTGCACATGGATGCCTTCGGTGGCCTCGGTGTACACGTTGCCCGCGATGTGATCGCGCGACTCGATGACGAGCACCGATTTGCCAGCCTGCTTAGCGGCATCGGCGAAGACGGCACCGGTAAGGCCGGCGCCGACAACCAGGTAGTCGTAATGGGTTTGCTTCATGAAGTCTCCTTAAAACGTAGGTAACATTCTAACGTCAAGATGAGACTTGCGCCTGAACGGGCTGAAAATGCCCGAAAGAGCCTGCGTGTCAAACGGCACGTAAAACGTGAGCCGCAGCTTGCGCATGCACGGCAACGGATTGCCGGGTGCCGCGCCAAGTGCGGGGCGCAAGGTCGCAAAGAAAAGTGCGGGGCGCACATGCGCGCACGCAAGCGAGGATAGGGGATTTGCACATGGATCGTCATCAGATGAACCCGGAACACGTACGCCAGCTTATCGAGCTGATCGATCAAAGCCCCTTCCTGGCGCAGCTGAAAATCAAGACTACGGCGCTCGGCCGCGGTTACGCGCGCGGCGAGGTCGACATCGAGCGCTGCCACCTCAATGCTTTCGGTGGAGTTCATGGCGGAATGTACGCAGCCATGATGGACCACTTCAGCTACTGGGCCCTGTACTCCGAGCTTGCGCCGGACATGGGCGCCATCACGCTCGACCTGCACACCGACTACCTGCGCTCCTGCAACGAAGGACGCTTGGTGGCCGAGGGGAATCTGATCAAGGCCGGCCGCCAGATCGCGCTTTGCGAGGTTAAGATCACTGACGAGGCGGGGCGCATGATGGCTCACGGCACTTCGAAGATGATGTGCTCGCCTACCCTGCAGCCGGTAAGCGCCGTTATCGAGACGCTTCGTCCGGGCTTCGTTTTGCCGGATAAGTTCCTTCCCGCCGACGAGATCTAAGGGCTAAGGGCTTCGTTTCGGGTTTGCCTCCGGTTGTGTTTTAGCGCGGCCATCTGGGAAAGCGTTCGTGCGATTTACGTGTGCTGCCCGCCTTGGGAGTTGGGTGCATAGTGTGCGTTGAAGTACAATAAAAGACCGCACTATTTCTGCATAACGAACGAGGGAGGCAAGGTGCTCGAATCCAAGGGCAAAAGCTTTGTTGGCTTGCCGGCAAAGGCAGCGCGAACCGCGATTTCCTTGATCGCCGCCGCCTCCCTTTCCTTATACGGTTTCGCACCTGCGAGCTTTGGGCAAAGCGCGTGGGCCGACGAAGCTCAAACGGCTTCCACGGAGGTTCAGTCCTCTGATGCCTCGGGCGCTCAGAGCGCTGGGGCTGACGCAAGTTCCTCCGACGTAAACTCCCCGGTGGCCAAGATTTCCGCCGACCATGTTGAGGACGAGGTCGTCGTCACCTACGAAAGCGGCAAGACGAAGGTCGTAAGCCTAGACGACGACACCACGGTCGAGGAGGCTATCAGCGAGTATTCCGAGAAGAAGAACGTCGCCGAGGTTCAGCCCAATTTTGTGTACCACGTGCTGGATACCGACAACGGGGCCGATGCCACGGGTGGCGATATCGAACAAAGTGGCGACTCCGAACAGGGCGGCGATGCCGGGCAAGTCAACGGCGCCGAGCAGGGCGGCGATGAGCAGGGCGATGACGCCGGCAACGGTGACGGCGAAGGTGCAACCGAAGGTGAGGCGAGCGGTGATTCCGGTGCAAACGACGAGGATCAGGATTCTGGCTCTTCGGTTGCGACCGATGATGCAAGGCTCTCCGAGCAGTACTACCTGTTCGGCTCCGACGACCAGCCTGCAAACAGCGCGTATCGCGGCGCCAACTTCGTTTCGGCGTGGAGTGGGCTTTCGAGCACCTCTACTTCAGTAGTTGCCGTGCTGGACACCGGCTGCGACATCACTAATCCTGACCTGCAGGGCAACGTTTTAAGCGATCTTGCCTACGATGCGGTAAGCCAAAAGCTCGTGAAGGACGAAACAGGCAAGGACAGCTCTTCGTTCGACTACGACCCTGACGGTCATGGCACGCACGTGGCCGGCGAGATCGCCGCTACCGCCAACAACAAGATCGGCATCGCCGGCGCCGGCAAAAACCTGGTCAAGGTGCTGCCGGTGCGCGTTGCCGACAGTGCGGGGAAAATCACCACTGAAAGCTTCAGGAACGGACTGGAGTACATCCTTGGCCTGGTCAAGAGCGGCAAAGTCAGCAATCTCCATGTCGTCAATGCGAGCCTTGGGTACTATGCAGGGGCCTCAAGCGACGATACCGACACCAAGGTGCGCGATGCCATCGATGCCCTGCAGGATGCGGGCGTGGTGACGGTTGCCGCCGGCGGCAACGGCTACGACGACACTCTTGCAAGCTCCGGCACCTACGACCGCATCTACCCAAGCGATTTCGACGAGTGCTATTCGGTCTCGGCTTTGACCGCGTACGGGACCAACGCCACCTTCTCCGATTACAACTCCCACAAAGACATCAGCGCGCCGGGCATCTCGGTGCTTTCCACCGCGCGTGGTTCGAAGGCCGCCGGCACCGATGGCAACTACGCCAAGGAAAGCGGTACCTCCCAGGCATCCCCGCTGGTTTCGAGCGCTCTGGCACTTTTGTGGGCTCAAGATTCAAGCCTCACTACCGATCAGGCAACTTATGCGCTAAGCTCCACGGCTTCTTCTTTGTCGGGCGCCGGGCTGCCAAAGGAAAGCGCTAGCGCGGGTGCGCTTAACGTGTCCGCCGCGCTGAAGGCGGTCAAAAGCGGCGTCACAGTGCCCGAAAGCACGTTGGATCTTTCCAATGCGACCGTGGAGGTCGTGATGCCCGAGCGCCTTACTAGCACCAAGGGCGAGGGCGCGTATGCGCGCGTGAGCGATGACGGCGCATCCTTCGTGTACTACGGCGGCGCCTACGAGCCCGACGTGCGCGTGAAGGTGGATGGCAAGACCGTCAACGCAAGCGAATACAGCGTTAGTTATGCTAACAACATAAATCCTGGTCAAGCTACGGTTACAGTAGAGGCTAACGGCACCAGCAAAACCGCAAGCTTCACCATCATCGAAGATCCCGATGGCAGCCCTGAAGACGATTCAGGCAAGTCAGATGGATCCGATAAGTCCTCCTCCGGCAGCGCAACGGACGATTCCTTCGACGAGGAAAAGGCAATGAAGGCGCTCGACGAGGGCGGCTCTGTCGAATCTTCCGACGACGATGCCGCGGCAGGTGGCCTCACCGAAACAGCCGACGTGGCTCCTTGGGCTTCCTTCGGCGCCGTGGCCGCGCTTGCTGCCGTGGTGGCCCTATTCGCCCGCTCGAAGAAGCGACGCAAAACATCAGGTAAGGAAGCGGCTAGCTCCGCACAAGGATGAAAGTGAATTCCATGAGTCAATTTGCCGAAACCGAAACAAAAACGCAGCAAGGCAAGCTCGCATATCGAGTTTTCTGCGTCATCTTGGCGTTCGTCATGGTGATTGCGTTTACTCCAATGGTTCCCGCAACGGCGCAGGCCGATGAAGCCGACGCCACGCAAAGCTCTCAAGCTTCCGATTCGAGCGATTCCGCCGGCGATGTGACGCCTACCGCAACTCAGGAAGAGGTCTCGGTTGCCACCAGCGAAAGCTCCGACACCGCGAACAGCTGGCGCTTTACCAACGGCAAGCTGACCCAGGACACCACCCTGGAAAAGACCATGAACGGCCTCAAGGTTTACGGCACGGGTTCCTCGAAGGGCAGCATCGGCAAGCTTATCGACGTTTCCAAGTGGGATGGCAAGATCAACTGGTCCAAGGTCAAGGCCGCGGGCATCGATTACGCCATCATCCGTTGCGGCTATGGCGAAAACAAAACAAGCCAAGACGACGCCTATTTCAGCTACAACGTGCGTCAGGCACGTGCGGCGGGCGTGAAGATCGGCGTCTACATTTATTCCTACGGCTATAACACCACCAAGGCTGAATCCGAGGCCGACCATGTTCTTCGTCTGCTGAAGGCGGAGGGCCTTACTCCTGCCAAGCTTGCCTTGCCCGTGTATTACGACCTCGAGGAGCAGGCTGGCACCAGCAAGCCCTGCGTGAAGGTTGGCGGCACCAAGAAGTACGTCTCCAACGCAATGCTTGGCAAGATGGCTGCAGCCTTTGCGGCCAAAATCACCAAGGCTGGCTACAAGATGGGCGTTTACGCCAATAAGTCCTGGTGGACAAGCTTCTTAACCGCAAGCCAGTTCAACAACGCATCCTGGAGCAAGTGGGTTGCCCAGTACTATTACGCGAGCGGAAAGCTGTGCTCCTATAAGGGCAACTACGACATTTGGCAGTACTCCTCCACGGGCAAGGTGAACGGCATCTCCACCTACGTGGACATGAACTACCTGTACAAGAATTTCGATAGCAGCATCCTTACTGCAAGCATCGATCCTTCCAAGGTCAGCGTCCCCAGCAAAGTGATGACCGATTACGATTTCGACGGAGCGCTTTCGGGCACGCTCACTTCAACCGTGAAGATGAAATCGGTCAAGGTTCGCTTGAAGCAGGGCAGCACTACGCTGAAGGAGGCCACCGTTTCCGTTGGCGCTACGAGCTACGATTTCGCTAAATTCGACGCCAGCAAGATCAAAGCCAATTTGATGGCCGGCACCACCTACAGCATCGAGGTCCTGGTGACCGTTGAGGATACCGAGAAGAGCATCTTCACCAAGGAATTCAGCGTTACCGACGATGCGAAGCTCTTCACACAGAACGTCAGCAACGCCGCCAGCAGCAAGTACAAGCTCGTTGAGGTTGGCGGGGATGCTGTGCTGCTTGATTACAAGCGCCCAAGCTTTGGCACGTCCTCTATGAGCTTGCCCACAAGCATTACCAAGGGCACCAACTTCACCTTCAAGGGCAAGGTCACCAGC
>CAVBOO010000054.1:0-6633 GCA_963597045.1 bacterium
GACACTCCCCCAAAGCCGCGCTTTCATCATCGATGCACCCCCCAGATATATTCGGAACTCACCCTCGATGTCAGCCGCATCAATCATTCGTATAAGCCCAGGCAGGTCAGTGCTCTCCCGTATGAAGCACTCAAACGCCACAATTCAAACAAGTTGGGATAGGCACCCTAAAAGCCCCTTGCTCAATTGAACCGGCAACAATGCACAGCCTAACCGATAGGTGCTAAAGGAAAGTTAAAGAGGATTAGAGGCCAAACGGTCAGATCCTAGACGTCCTATAACGCAAAAAAGGATGCCTGCTAAATGCAGACATCCTTCTATTTGACGTTATGCTGGACTAAAACCTCAATGCTCTTGCCGAAACCAGAGAGCGCAACTCCCTTGTCGAAGCCCGGGAACGCGAGCGGCTCGCACAATGGGCGGTCGAATCGCCCTGCGCCTCGCTTGCGCCTTTCCTATTTGCGGGAGACGCGGGCGCCTTGCGGGGTGTCCTCGATGACGAAACCGGCGGCGGTGAATCCGTCGCGCACGCTGTCGGCAACCGCCCAGTTCTTCTCGGCGCGAGCGGCGGCGCGAGCGTCGAGCAAAGCTTGGACGGCAGCTTCGCCGTCGGCACCTTCGTAGCCTGCAACCTCACGAGCCAGATCGAAGATCTCGGCAGGATAGCTGGTCTCGTCCTCGGCACCGCCCAGCTCGATGCCCAGCACGGCAACAAGCTCGGCCACTGCGTTGGCGGCAGCCTTAAGAGCAGGCGCATCGGTCGCGGCAAGCGAAGCCTCGCTGATAAGGGCATTGGCCTCGTTCACGAAAGTGAACACGAAGCCCAGGGCGCCCGCGGTGTTGAAGTCGTCGTCCATGGACTCGGTGAAACCTGCGCGCATAGCGTCGACAGCAGCGCTCAGGGCGGCGACATCAAGCGCCTTGCCCTCGCCAGCCGCAGCATCGGCGGCAGCTGCACCATCGGCCCCGGCGTTGTCGGCGGCCCAGCGGGTGTTCTTCACGAAATTCTCGATGCGGGAGAGCGCGGTCTCGGACTCCTTCAAGCGATCGTCGCTGAAATCGAGCGGGCTGCGATAATGCGTCTGCAACATGAGCATGCGCAGAACCGCGGCAGGCGTCGTCTGCAAAACATCGCGCAAAAGCAGGAAGTTGCCCAGCGACTTGGACATCTTCTCGTTGTTGATGTTGAGCATGCCGCCGTGCATCCAGTAGTTGTTGAAAGTCACGCCATAGGCGGCCTCGGACTGGGCGCGCTCGTTCTCGTGATGCGGAAAGCACAGGTCGGCGCCGCCGCCATGAATGTCGAAGGGCAGGTCAAGATACTTTTTGCTCATTGCCGAGCACTCGATGTGCCAACCTGGCCTGCCTTGGCCCCACGGAGATTCCCAACTGGGTTCGCCAGGCTTGGCGGCCTTCCAAAGCGCGAAGTCCAAGGGGTCGCGCTTGCGATCTTCCAGACCTTGGCCGTCGGCGCGCAGCTCGCGATGGCCCGATTCCATCTCGTCGATGTTGCGGCCCGAAAGCTCGCCGTAAGCACCGTAGGAGCGCACATCGAAGTACACGTCGCCCTCGGCCTCGTAGGCATGGCCGCGCTCGATCAGCAGCTGCACCAGCTCGATCATCGCGGGAATCTCTTCAGTGGCCTTGGGGCGGATATCGGGATCCTTCACGCCGGCGGCGCGCATGTCGGCGATGAACTGCTCGGTGTAATGCGAGGCCACAGCCTCGGCGGTGGTCCCCTCCTCGTTGGCCTTCTTGATGATCTTATCGTCAACGTCAGTCACGTTCTGCACGAAGGTCACCTTGAAACCACGCCACTCAAGGTAGCGGCGCACGGTGTCGAAGCTGATGAAGGTGCGTGCGTTGCCGATATGAATGAAGTTGTACACGGTAGGACCGCACACGTACATGCGTACCTCGCCCTCGTGCATGGGAACGAACTCGCGCTTGGCGCGAGCCTTGGTATCGTAAATCTTGATGTTCATGAAAATCCTTAACCTTTCAAGGATTGCAAGTGTAAGTGCCTAATTATAGAAGAGGAGCGGCTTGCCTTAGAGGCTCGCTTTGGCCGCACGCTTTCGCCGCGCTTGGCGGCGCCTTTGCCGCGCCCAACCCGTGCGCCTTTGCCGCGTTCAGGATGGTCGGCTTTCGCCGCGCCCAGGCCGAGCCCGCCCTAGGCCCTGACTGCGCACGTCTTGCCTGCGCCCAACGCGTACGCACGCAGGCTCCGGGCGCCGCCCTACGCTAGCAACATCGCTCAAGCAGCGCCACAGCCTCGGCGGAAATGCCCTCTTCCCTGCCCTCGAAGCCCAGGTGCTCGGTGGTGGTTGCCTTGACGCCGATGTTTTCCACATCGATCTTCATGGCACGCGCCAAATTCTCACGCATGGCCTCGCGGTGGGGTGACAGCTTGGGCGCCTGCGCGGAAATCACGCAATCGATGTCCAGGATCTCGTAACCACGCTCGCGAACCAAATCGGCCACAGCGCCCAGCAACACCAAAGAATCGGCGCCCTTGTAGGCCGGGTCGGTATCGGGGAAAAGCTTGCCGATGTCGCCGCCACGGATGGCGCCCAACAAGGCATCAGCCACCGCATGAGCCAAAACATCGGCATCGGAATGACCAAGAAGCCCCTGGTAATGAGGGATTTCCACTCCGCCTAAAATCAGCTTCCTGTCCTCGGCGAAAGCATGGACGTCAAAGCCCAAGCCAACACGCAAGCCCTTATTCGGCATCGGCGGATCCTTCCTTGGAGGGGTATTTACCAGACGAACTTTCGTCCTTCATGGCGTTTTCGAGCGCCGCACGAACGGCGGCGGAGATGATGCGGTAATCCTCGGGCACGGTGAGCTTAAGGTTGTCGCGCTTGCCCTCGACCATCAACACGCGCCCACCCAGGCGCTCGATGAGCGAGGAGTCGTCGGTACCCACGAAGCCGTGCGAGAGCGCATCGGCATGGGCGCGGCGGTAAATGCCCGCACGGAAAACCTGCGGGGTCTGGGCGTTCCAGAACACCGAGCGGTCGGGCGTGCCCACAATGGCACCGTTCTCGACCACCTTCAGCGTGTCGATGGAAGGGTGCCCCACCACCGCGCCGTCGGCGTCGAAGTTGCCCTTGAGCGTTGCGATGGTGTGCTCGACGAGCTTGGCCGAAACCAAGGGGCGCGCGCCATCGTGCAAGAGGATGAAATCGTATTTCTCGGGCACCTGCTCCAAGCCGTTGAAGGCGGATTCCTGGCGGATGGAGCCCGATTCGGCCATCACGATCGGCGTTGCGAACTCGAAGGGGTCGATGGCGCGGGAAAGATACTCGGCGGCGCGCTCTTTCGGAGCCACCACCACGATAAGGCCGATGTCGGGCACACGATCCATGACCTCGATGGATCGCGTGAGCACAGGCTTGCCCGCAATCTCGACCAGCTGCTTGCCGCCCTCGCGGCCGAAGCGCTCGCCCGAGCCACCCGCCAAGATAACGGCAGCGGTTGCGGCCTTTTTGTCAACGATGCCCTGCGGGCGGTACTCCGCCTGCAGGGCATCGAATTCAGCATCGTCTAAGGTCTCCAGGAGGTTGCGCAAGGCAAAGGGTGCAGATACGGGATCGACGATTTCCTTGGCCATTGTTCCTCCTGGCAACTCGCGTGTTAATCGGCTGCTTGGCCTCCCTGGGCGCTACCGCCGCTCGGCAGGCCGGCGTGCCCCAAATCGTACTGGGACAAAAGCAGCTCGGCCTCCTTGGCAATGGTATCACGCTTGCGGGGCGCGGGGATGGATCCAGAGCCAGCGGTGAAGCTAAGCTTGCCGTCAACCACGTCCACGTCGATAACCGAGCCGGCCGTCCACTTGCCCTCAAGAATCTGCTCAGACAAGGGATCCTCGAGCAGGCGCTGGATGGCGCGGCGCAAAGGACGTGCGCCCATGGCCAGATCGGTGCCCTCCTTCACCACGAAGCGCGCCGCCTCGTCGGTGAGGTTGATGGTCATGTTCTGCTCGATCAGGCGCTCGCGCAGGTCGGAGACCATCAGGTCCACGATTTCGAGCAGCTCTTCCTCGGTAAGGCTCTTGAAGACGATGATCTCGTCCAAGCGGTTAAGGAATTCGGGCTTGAACAGGCGCTTGACCTCGGACATCACGCGCGTCTTGATTTCCTTGTCGTCCATGCCGCCGTTCTTTGCTCCGGTGAAGCCCAAGGGAGCCTGCGCGGTGATCTCGCGCGCGCCGACGTTGGAGGTCAGGATGATGACGGTGTTGCGGAAGTCGACCGAGCGACCCTGCGAGTCGGTCAGGCGGCCTTCCTCCAAAATCTGAAGAAGGATGTTGAACACATCGGGGTGCGCCTTCTCGATCTCGTCGAACAGGACCACCGAGTAAGGCTGCTGGCGCACGGCCGTGGTCAGCTGGCCGCCCTCGTCGTAGCCCACGTAGCCCGGGGGCGAGCCGATAAGACGCGAGACCGTATGCTTTTCCATGTACTCGGACATGTCGAAGCTGATAAGCGCGCGCTCGGTGCCGAAGAGGAACTCGGCAAGCGCCTTGGAAAGCTCGGTTTTGCCCACACCGCTGGGGCCAAGGAACATCAGCGAGCCGGCAGGGCGCTTGGGGTCCTTCAGGCCCGAACGGCTGCGGCGAATTGCTTTGGAAAGCGCGGTTACCGCCTCGTCCTGACCGATCACGCGCTCATGCAGCACGGACTCCATGCGCAGAAGCTTGTCGGTTTCGGCCTCGGTGAGGTTGGAAACGGGAACGCCCGTGGACATGGAAACCACGTCGGCGATGTCCTCCACGGAAACCTCGGTGACCTTCTTGGCGTTTTCCTCTTCCCATTTGGCCATGGCGGCGTCGCGCTCCTTCTGGACCGCGAGCTCCTTCTCGCGCACCTTGCCGGCGCGATCGAAGTCCTGATCGGCGATGGCTTCGTCCTTCTGGCCGCGCAGGCGACGCAGCTTGTCGTCGAGTACCTGCACTTCCTCGGGCAAAACCATATTGCGGATGCGCAGGCGCGCGCCCACCTCGTCGATGACGTCGATGGCCTTATCGGGCAGGAAGCGGTCCTGAATGTAGCGGTGCGACAGCCCCACCGCCGCGCGCAGGGCCTCCTCGGAGTAGTGGACCTTGTGGTAATCCTCGTAGCGATCGCGCAGACCCTCCATGATGCGGATTGCCTGCTCCTCGTTAGGCTCTTTGACGGTAAGCGACTGGAAACGGCGCTCGAAGGCGGAATCCTTTTCCAGGTGCTTGCGGTATTCCTCGAGCGTGGTAGCACCGATGATCTGAATCTCGCCGCGCGACAGGGGCGGCTTCAGGATGGAGGCGGCGTCAACGGAGCCCTCGGCGGCGCCGGCGCCCAGAAGCGTGTGGATCTCATCGATGAAGAGGATGATGTCGCCTGCGTCCATGACCTCCTTGATGCACTTCTTCAGACGGTCCTCGAACTCGCCACGGTACTTGGAGCCGGCAACCAGAGCGCTGATGTCCAAGGTTACCAGGCGCTTGCCGCGCAAGGTTTCGGGCACCTGATCAGCCACGATAAGCTGAGCCAAGCCCTCGACGATGGCGGTTTTGCCAACGCCCGGCTCGCCCAGGATAAGAGGATTGTTCTTCTGGCGGCGCGAGAGGATCTGCATCACGCGCTCGATCTCGCCCGCGCGGCCGATAACCGGGTCGAGCTTGCCGTCGGCTGCCTTGCGCGTTAGGTCGCAGCCGAACTCCTTGAGCATGCTGTCGGCGGTGGCCATCACAGGGTCGACCCCGTTGGTGCCCGCGTAGATGGGGCTTTGGCCAACTAGGTCGTTAAGGGAAGCGCGCACGGCCTCGCCCGAGATGCCCATGCGGGCCAGAACCTCGATGGCGGTGCCTTCGTTTTCGCGCACGATGCCCAAAAGCATGTGCTCGGTGGAGATATAGGTCTGGCCCATCTGCATGGCTTCGCGCAACGCGTGCTCAAGTACGCGCTTGGTGTGCGGCGTGAAGGACAGATGCCCCGAAACGTCGGCGTTGGGATCGATCTCGACGATCTTCTTGATGGCATCGACCACGGCGTCGTAGGTGACGCCCAAATGATCTAAGGACTGCGCAGCCAGACCGTCGTTTTCCTTCAAAAGGGCCAGCAGCAAATGCTCGGTGCCGACGTAGGGCTGGTGCAGGGCGCGGGCTTCCTCCTGCGCGAGCACCAAAACCTTGCGGGCCTTATCGGTGAACTTGTCGAAGGGCATGATTCCCCTTTCGGTTCCTAACTAAAACTACGAACAGCGCCCAAGCTCGGTGCCTTGCAGGCGGCCTTGCTTGAGCGCGGTAGGGCGACGATTCGCTTAGTCGATTGCCTCGGGTCGCATGTGCGGGAAGAGCAGGACATCGCGGATGGTCGCCTGGTTGGTAAGAAGCATGACCACGCGGTCGATGCCGATGCCGATGCCGCCTGCGGGAGGCATGCCGTACTCAAGCGCACGAACGTAATCGTGGTCGTATTCCATCGCCTCGTCGTCGCCGGAGGCCTTTTCCTCCATCTGCTTCTGGAAGCGCTCGGCCTGATCGACAGGGTCGTTCAGCTCGCTGAAGGCATTGGCGTACTCATGGCCGGCGATAACCAGCTCGAAGCGGTCGGTAAGGCGCGGCTCGTCCTCGAAGCGCTTGGCCAA